>JAZSGJ010000093.1:0-5130 GCA_045532675.1 Eubacteriales bacterium
TCTTGACGTCGACCCTACAGACGGCGGAAAATTTAATATAGAAGAAAAGCCCGACGGATTTTATCTCGTTCCCGTAGTCACTTTACCCGACAGCGCGGTCTTTTCCGCCGGGGTAAAGATCGGAACGATGGAAAAAGGCAGAGTTATCCCCCACCACAGATTTTTTATGGCGTTCGGCGCGGATTTTAAGATCAAGGTGGAGCTTTCTGCCACCGATCCCCGCATATCCTCCTACATCCACGGCGACGTTATCCCCGTAGACTCCCCCGCCGGCATCGCGGCACTTTTGTGCGACGGCGCCCCTCTCGGCGGCGGCAAAATAAGCAGCGGAATGCTCAAAAATTACTACCCCAAGGGGTTAAGAGAATAAATATCCCCCCGTAAAACGGGGTGATATTTCAGTTTCGGGCATAGCCCTAATACTACTGGCTGCGCACAAGTGCGCTTTTTATTGGCCTGCCAGCCGGAAAACAACCGACAAATCCCTGTTTGTTTTCGCATGATTTTATCAGAGGATTATTTCCGCTGTGCCGTTTTCGTTATAAGTTATTCTGTTACCCGATTGGCAAATGCTATCCTGATATGCGAGGAAATCTTCCTTTGATGCAAATTCGGGTTTGAATTCGGAAATAATTCTTTTTGCTCTTTCCGCGCTGTTTTCAAGTAGCAGTGTGAGCATTGCCACCTGCCATTTTGCATTAGTAACGCAAGCAGCGACAGGGTCAGTTATTTTATAATTATTTCCGTGACTTTTTCCTTCTGCACCTGCGGCATAGGGGTGGATAACAGGCATTATTGCAGAAAGGTCACCCATGTCGGTGCTTCCTGTTCCCGTTGTGTCGTTGAAGATGAATTTGATGTCGGGGTCAGTCATCTCCATTGCATCTTTTGCAAGCTCAATCATATTCATATCGTTTACAAGCGGCGCATATCCGGGTATATCGATAATGTCGATATTAGCTCCCATGGAAAGTGCCGCTCCGATAAGAGCACGGTTGACTTTTTTATTTGCACTGTTTATTGCTTCAAAGGTCTTTCCTCTGACATAGCTTTCCATGCGTACTGTTTCCGGAATGGCATTTACCATGTCACCGCCGCTTGTAATTATCGGATGGACTCTGATATAATCTTCTTCCTTGAATGTCTCCCTCAGAGCATTTACCGCATTAAGACCGCAGTTTGCGGCATACAGTGCGTTGATTCCGCTCCATGGAGCACTTCCTGCGTGGGAAGCACGTCCCTTGTAGATGATATTCTTTGCAATACAGCCAACTGCATAGTGTTTTGCACAGAATGCATTTGCGGTGTGGACCATAAATGCTATGTCAACCCCATCAAAATAACCTCTTGAGAGAAATTCACTCTTTCCGCCGAAGTATTTTATCTTTCCTTGCTTTTTAAGCTCAGTTCTGTATTCTATTTCAAGAAGCTCTTCTGCGGGTACGGCGCAAAGACGGATTTTACCGCACAGTCTTGAGAGAACATTTTTATCGGTAAGAGCTGCTGCAACCCCCAAAAGAGCCGCACACTGGGCATTATGGCCGCATGAATGGACTGCTCCGGTTTCAGGATCAGATTCGGGATGAGTAGAGCAGATTATTGAATCGAGTTCGCCAAGAATAAGTACCTCGGGTCCCGCTCTTCCGGTATCGATAACGGTATAAAATCCTGTTATTCCGTCGGCATAGTTGAGAGAATATCCAAGCTCCTCAAATTTTTCTGCCATATATTTTGATGTTTTGAATTCCTTATATCCAGTTTCGGGATTTTTCCATATATATCTTTCGGCATCAAGTATCATTTCCCTGTATTTTTCGACAGCTGCAGATATATTTTTCATTGAATTTACCTCTGAATTTGTTTTATGGATCTACATTGTTATTATGAAAATATTATACATCAGAAAGTATTAAGTTTCAAGATGCTTTTGAGCTTATTTTAATTTTGATATTTTTACTTGATTTTGAATTGTAAGGCTGTATAATGTTGTGTGAATGTATTGTTGTTAATTCTGAAAGGAGACTTATTATACTCCATATCTTTAGCAATTTAATTATACAACAAAGTAAGCGGATGCTCAATACCTTTCGGTAAAAAACATCCGCTTTTTCTTTTTTAGGCTTTCTTATTGAGACGGCCCCTTTTATTAAATCACCTCAGAACAATTAAGCCGCCGTCGGTGATGTTCACCTTCAACTCGTTTTCGTTTATTTCTACGGGGCTTTCGCCGTCGATGGCGAAAAACTCGGCGGTATTAAAGGGAATATTTACACGAATCTTTGCGCATATCTCTTTTTTGACGGATGATTTGTTGGTCAGAATGAGCAGCTTATAGTCATCACCCTCAAGCATCTGTACTCCTACGCCGGGTTCAAGTGAAACAGCGGTGGGATGAATATCAGTAATTTCTTCAATATCATAGACCGAATGATATGGATCATAAGCCTCCGCTGTGCCTTTTGGCGGGTCAATTCTGTATTCCTTGAAAGCAATGCATCTTGTATACATTCCGGTAAACACGTTCTCAAAAACTCTAACGCCGCTTGCTCTCAGATTGTCTACCGCTTCCTTTTCCTCCGGAGAAAGCATATCAATGCTGGGAACATACAAAACCTTTATTCCAAAACGGTTTTCCACAAGGTGCTCGGCATCAGTAATGCTCACATTAAAGCCAGCATCACGTATTTGACGGTAGATTTCGTTATACACCGTAAGATATCCATTGCAATGGATTCCCGCCTTGACAGTGCCGACCTTTTCACCCGCGTCACATATCATCGCAGCATATTCGCTATGGAGCAGACCGACTCCCTCATGAGCGCGTTTGGAGTTTATTATCAGATCGTTCATTTTTGTGATAAAGCGGTTTACATTTACAGCGTTATCAAAATTATCGGTCTTACTTCCGTCATAGTTTAGTATGCCGCAGCTGTTCGGATTAGGTACACCCGGAACAGGGCAGTCTCCGCGCCACTGATAATAGACTATTCCTTTAACTCCCACGCCAAGTATTGCATATGTTCCGCGATTATAAACGCTACTTGGAATATATGTTCGGCTGTCAAGCTCTATGCACCATGATTCTTTTCCTTCGAGCTCGGCGGCGCACTGCGTAAGGTCTGCCTGAAGGCACATGGGATAGTATCCCGGTCCGTTTGCGTGAATATATGTGGTGTAGCCTACCAGATCCATATCCTTTGCGTGTCCGAAGGTATCGGTAGCCGAACCAAAATTACGAGCCGAGAGCTGATCGGTGGTAAGGCAGGTGAATGTAGGAAGAGACGCGCCTTCTTTTGATCCATTCGATGCATTTCTCAAAAACGCATTCATATTTTCCATCGAGAATATGCGCCACAGCGCCCACATACGGGGGCTTTGCTCATCTCGGCTGTGCGGAGGCTCATATATTGCTGCTTCTTCTTCGGTTAATACCCTTTTTTCAACCAGCCACTTGCGGTAAGTATCAATTGTTTTCGGATGATAATCGAAAACTGACGACTCTGGGTATTTGGGTTCATTGTATATTTGAAAAGCCACAACGCCCGCGTATTTAGAATAATGCTTTGCCAGCGCCTTTGCGTAGTTTCGGTTATCCTCAAGAATCCCCTCATGATTCAGAGTTGCACGAACAAAATCGCACCATTTGAATTCGGGCTTTCTTCCATCATTGTCAATCATATCTGCATCGGTGAAACCACGAAGATTTACTGAAAATCCCTGCTGACGGATAGATACCGAAATATCGTTTTTTTCTGCTTCCGCTATTAGATCGTCAATAAACGGAGTATTTACATAGATGCTTCCGTCATCTTCTAACTTAACTTCACCGAGTGCAGCAAAGCGAACATGATTAAAGCCCACGTCCGACATCATTTTAAGGTCTTTTTTCATTTCTCCGTACCTGTCTCCGTCGGGAGGTACGGGAAATTTTGAGGGATGAAAGGATGGGTAATAAGATTCACCAATTGCAAAAATCTTCTTACCGTTTTTGTAAAGAATACCGTTTTTAATGCTATACATATTAGCTCTCCTTTATTTTAACAGCATGATCGCGGCAAAAGCCGAAGCAAGTCCAACGATCAAATGCACTGTTATTTTTTCCTTAACCTATCGGCTCTTCGAAAACTATAAAGCTGAAGACTATAGTCACCACCATGCCAAAGGTCTGCGCAACGCTGACAATATCCCGTTTTCTCTCCGGTTATATTTTTTTATCAATTTGCAAATTAATTTTAACACTTTAACTTGACAATAACAATATATTATTTTATAATATAGATATAAAATTTTATCATCGGGGAAAATTATGGGAATACAGTTTATCGTTAACCAAAGATGCTACCGCGAAAAATTCAATTTGGAGCATTTTATCGGCAGTGACGATATCTTTGCTTTGGTGGAATCAGGAAGGTTTGTATTTGAATCTCCTGATGGGCGGTTTGAGGCAAAGGAAAACGAAGGTGTGCTTTTTCGCAAAGACATTCTTTATCACAGAAGAATCATCGAGCCTGCCACTCTACATTTATTCAGATATCGCTCAAACACAGCTCTTTTTAAGGGCGACCATGTGATTTTTTCCGATATTTCCCGCATACAATCTACCATCGCAATGTTAGGGAAGCTGGAAAGTATACCTCTTAATGGTGAATTTGAATACAGCAAGCACCTTTTTTTGGATATTGTCAACCAATATGCCTTTGAAAACAATTTTTTTGTGAATAAAATAAAAAATGGCGATCCTTTGATCGAAAAGGCGATCGCCACGATAAAATCAAGGGTAAACAGCAAACTGATCCTTACCGAAATCAGCGAAGAAACAGGGCTTTCATATGTTCAATTTCTGCGTCGCTTCCAAGCTTATACAGGACTTTCCCCCTCTGATTATATCACAACTCTACGGCTTCAGAAGGCAAAAAATCTGCTGATTGACACTGATCTGCTTATAAAGGATATTGCAGCTCTGTGCGGATTTGAAAATGAATACTATTTCAGCAATTTTTTCAAGAAAAATGTAAATATGTCTCCGTCTGCTTTCAGAAATCTATAGTATTATATATAAAAGGTGCTGTCTCAAATGCGAAAAAAGCATTTGAGACAGCACCTTTTTGTGTGAAAATATTCAATGACTTT
>JAZSGJ010000077.1:0-5765 GCA_045532675.1 Eubacteriales bacterium
GTGTCAATTTCAACAGAAAGGAGGTAGGTGTACATTGCAGACATAGCAACCTTCTGAGTTGCAAGTTCGCCCTTAATGTTAGAAAGCATGTAATTAAGCATTTCTACATTAGTAGATATATACGCGGGAGCCTCAGGAGTGTATGTAGGAAGAACAAGCTTCTTAAGAGCCTTTGAGAAGTTATCAAGAAGCTCAACAACTTCAACTCTGAGAGCATTATATTTGTTTATCGCATCCTCGGTTACAGGGAAGCTATCAAGGTAGCTACCGTAAAGTACGAGACCGTAAACCTTCTCATAAACTTCGGTAGGCTCGGTTACACCCTTTACAAAAAGGTCAAGTACAAGATCCTTCTCAGCGTTATACTTAGCAATAAGCTCAGCATAACCGGTTGTAGCGGGATCAATTTCGTTTTCAGCAAGGTAATCATAAACAGCCGCCAAAGCCGAAGCTTTTCTTATAATGTAAGGCTGTGCAGACAAATCATCATCCAAGGGAGCAGCTGAATCGCCGCCTACGTTGTCATCGTCATCATCCTCAGTCTCTTCTTCAATACCCTCAAGAGCGGTGATAAGATCAGTAAGGTCGGTAAGGTTTGAGCCAAGCGTTATCTTTTCAATATTAGCAAGCTCTTCAAGCTCATTAAAGCCGGATGATAACGCACCGTATGCAGCTACTGCGTCGTCAACAGTCTTGTTGAATGCCGCAACGGTAACTTCGGAAAGAGGAGTAGCAGCAAGGAAAGCTCTCATATCCTTAAGAATCCGAACCTGCTCTGCGATGGTTTCTGCGCCGTCCACAGCTGCATCAAATGCACTTGCAAGCTCACCGCACTTAGCGTTATATCCCTTAATAAATTCAGCAAACTCATCAGTTGCGGGATTAACGGGCGTTGTTCTTAAGTAAGTGTAGATTTCAGCAAGTCCGCTCTTAAGCTCCTCAACGGTTGCGTCGCTCTCAAATTTCTTAAGCAATGCCTGAACGGCTGCAACGTTTCCGGTGTAAAGATCGGGATTGGGATTTTCTTCTTTATAGCCAAATGTCTTAACTTCATCGAAGAACTTCAAGACTGCCTGCTGAGCAGCAAGATACTCATAATAATTTGCATTGTCTGCGGTAGCCATTTCAAAAAGCGCGTCAACAAGCGAGTCAGCGTATTCGAGATTTGCAAGGTTAATAAGCTTTTCAAAATCAGCGTAAGCCACTTCATCAATCGCAATAGTTTTGTCTGTCGGAGCAGCAGATGCAACGTGAGCGTAAACCTTTGCGAGATTTTTTGTGCTTTTAGCGTCATCGTAGATGCTGTAAAGCCCGAGTGCCACCTCGTAAGTCAAACGGTCAGCCGCCTCAATAAGATCAGCATAACCTTCCGACGCGGGATCAACGGGAGTAGCATCAATATAAGCGTAAAACTCAACTAACGCTGTTGACTGGGCATCGTATTTGGTTTTTTCACCTTCGCCTACAGCCTTTACAGCTTTTTCGTAAAGTTTAAGCGCTTCTTCAACCGAACCGGTATATTCGTGTTCGGATTCATTTGCAATCGCAATAGTTACTATGGAGGACACCAACATCGCAACAACTACGAGTGCAAGAAGAACTTTTTTCAGGTTTTTCATTCTTTTCTCCTTTTATAAGATTTTTTAAATAAATAAAATTTGAGTTTACTTGGTGCAACCATTATAGCACTATTTAATAAAGAAATCAATATGTTTTTTAACTTTTAGACAATTTGACCATAAAATTCCGCATTTTACACAAAAAATAATTATTTGAGAAGTTAGTACAGTTATTTACTAATTTAAGATATTTTATAAAAGTAAAATAATGAAACGTCGGGGAATCATCCCCTTACCTTGATTTCTCCGCGCATTTTTCTGGGTATCCGGGTGCCGCCCCCGACCGCAACCGCACGTTTCGGTTCGCCGTGAAAAAAGATTTTAACGCATCCGCAAAATTGCTCTCATGCCGCATGCTTGACAAAAAAATGCAAGCAGCGCCACAACGGCATCACGCAAAAAAGCGGCTCAACAAGCCGCTTTTTGACAATAATTATTTACATTTTTGCATATTAACGCGTATGCCGTGCCGTTTTTTATCTTTTCCAATACTTTCTATCAAGCGAGCGGTACATGATGGCTTCGGCAATGTGCTCGGGCTTTATCTGCTCCGAAGCATCAAGATCGGCAATAGTTCTCGCCACCCTCAGCACCCTGTCGTGACCTCTGGCTGAGAGTCCCAGGGTCTCAAAGGCTTGTCTCATAAGCTCAGAGGCTTCTTTGTTGGGAACGCAATATTTGTGAAGCAAATCAACCGTCATATTTGCGTTAAGAACACCCGTCCTGTCTCCGCCTTTTGCAAGGCGTCCGTTCGCGTATTCTCTTGCGCGGTTAACTCTTTCGCGTATCTTTGCAGACGGTTCTCCCGCAGGAGCTTTTCCGCTTATCTCGTCGTAGGAAACCGAAGGAAGCTCGATTTCAATATCTATTCTGTCAAGCAATGGGCCGCTGACGCGCTCAAGATATTTCTTGGTTGCCGAAGGGGTGCAGGTGCATTGCTTATTTGGATCGCCGAAGTAACCGCATTTACACGGGTTCATAGCGCACACGAGCATAAACGTTGCGGGATACGTAACGCTTGCAACGGCTCTGGTCACCGTAACGACACCGTCCTCAAGCGGCTGTCTTAACGATTCGCTGACCGATTTTGGAAATTCGGGAAGCTCGTCAAGGAACAGCACTCCGTTATGCGCCATCGAAATTTCACCCGGCCTCGGAGTTGCTCCTCCGCCAACTATACCGATTCTGCTCACCGTATGGTGCGGGGCGCGGAAAGGACGTTCGGTAATAAGATTGCTTTTAAGCGCGCCGACAACCGAATGAATTTTGGTTGTTTCAACCGCCTCGGCAAACGTCATATTCGGAAGGATGGTCGGAATCCTTTTCGCGAGCATTGATTTACCCGCTCCGGGAGGTCCTATCATAAGAACGTTATGTCCGCCTGCTGCCGCAACCTCAAGCGCGCGTTTTGCTTTATACTGTCCTCTGACTTCCGAAAAATCAAGAGACGTTGTTGAGATTTGCTTGTCAAATGATGAAATATCATAAAATTCGGGTTCAATTCTTTCCATACCCTTGATATGATTTATAAACTCTCTTACGTTCTTTACGCCGTATACGGTTATCCCGTCGACAACTGCCGCCTCGCCCGCATTTTCAACGGGAACAAATATCTCCTTTTTTCCAGCATCCCTTGCGGAAACCGTCATTGGCAAAACTCCGCCAACCGCTCTGACGTCTCCGGAAAGCGAAAGCTCTCCTATCAGGCATTTGTCGGAAAAATCGAAGGCGGAAGGTATAACGCCGTCGCACTGCAATATTGCAGCAAGAATGGCAAGGTCAAAAACCGAGCCCTCCTTTTTAATGTCTGCAGGCGCAAGATTTATCATAATATCAAGCGCGGGAAATTTAAATCCGCTGTTTTCACAGGCAGATTGAACGCGGTTTTTAGCTTCTTTAACAGCTGCGTCCGGAAGCCCGACAAGGTCAAAGCGCGGTATCCTGTCCCATGCGCTGCACTCGACGACAACCTCAAATCCTTCTATTCCAATTATTCCCGACGTGTAAATTCTCGAAAGCATAGATATCTCCAAACATGATGAT
The DNA here is from genome assembly GCA_045532675.1 of Eubacteriales bacterium. Lineage (GTDB taxonomy): Bacteria > Bacillota > Clostridia > Oscillospirales > CAG-272 > UBA1740. Next base: position 3,663 of record JAZSGJ010000077.1, read on the forward strand.
AAAAATATTATACACTATTTAATTATATAAATCAAGAGTTTTATTGACTTTACCTGACAATTGTGTTATAATCTACGCAGAACAAAGGCGAAGGGACATGTAAAAATGAAAATATTAAAGAACGTAAATTTATACGGTGAAATAACCGATATAGAAATAGGCGGCGGCAAAATAACCTCAATAGGAAAAACCGACAAACCCGGCATCGATTTTTCGAAAAACAAGATATATCCCGGACTTATTGACATACACAACCACGGCTGCATCGGATATGACACGATGGAGGGGCATCTTGAGGAAATGGCTGATTTTCAGCTTGCCCACGGAATCACCACCTGGTATCCCACAACGATGACGATGAGCGAAGAGGATATTATAGCCGCAACCGAAAACGCAATCGACTTTGGTCACGGAGCAAACATACCGGGATTTCATATGGAAGGCCCGTTTATTAACAAAAAATTCAAGGGCGCGCAGAATGAAGCCTTTATTCTTCCGCCTTCCATGACACTTTTCAATAAATGCAAAAACGTCAAACGAGTAACAATAGCTCCTGAAGCGCAAGGCAGTATTGATTTTATAAGGGATTGCCCCGCGCAGATTTCAATCGGTCACACAGATGCCGATTACGATACGGCAAAGGCTGCGTTCGGCGTGGGAGTAACGAGCATAACCCACACCTATAACGTAATGCCGGGCATCCACCACAGAGCGCCCGGACCTATAGGCGCAGGCTCTGACAGCGAGGGAGTTATGGCGGAACTTATCTGCGACGGAAAGCATATACATGCATCAGCTGTAAGAATACTTCTCAAAATATTCGGAACGGAAAGAGTTATTCTCGTAAGTGATTCTATGAGAGCAACGGGTCTAGGAGACGGAAAATACATGTTCGGCGGTCAGACGATAATAGTTAAAGACAGAACGGCACTGACGGAGGGGGGCAACCTTGCAGGCTCAACCTCTACCCTTTTTGACTGCGTAAAGGTTGCAATCTCATTCGGAATACCCGAATATACGGCGGTCAAAATGGCATCCGAAAATCCCGCCCGACTGATGAAGCTGAACAAAGGAAAAATCGAGGTTGGCTACGATGCTGACTTTATTATAGTAGACGATGACTTCAATCTTGTGCGTTCAATTGCAAGAGGTGAGCTTTAATGCAAACAGAAGTTTACGTCAGCGATGAGAGATTCTCCCGCAGTGAGATTCTTTTAGGCAGCACGGGTATGGGCAATCTAAAAAAGTCGCACGTTGCTGTATTTGGCGCCGGCGGCGTTGGTGGCCACGCGATTGAAGCACTTGCCCGCTCGGGTGTTGGCAAAATAGATATTTTTGACAATGATAGGGTATCCGTGTCAAATTTTAACCGTCAAATAATAGCGACCAAAAAAACTCTCGGAATGTCCAAAGTTGATGCTGCGCGCGATAGGATACTTGATATAAATCCGCTTTGCGAGGTTCGCGCTCTCAACGTCTTTTATTCAGCGGAAAACTCCTCACTTTACGACCTTTCGGTATACAATTATATAATAGACGCTATAGATTCCGTATCCTCGAAAATCGAACTTATAATGAAAGCAAAGGATGCAGGAGTCAGAATAATCAGCTCAATGGGAACGGGGGGTAAGCTTGACCCCACGCTGCTTGAAATATCGGACATATCAAAAACCTCGGTTTGTCCTCTGGCGCGCGTTATGCGGCGTGAACTCAGAGCACGCGGTATAAATCACCTCAAGGTGCTTTATTCAAAGGAAGAACCGATAAAAAAAGCGGTTGGAGAGGACGGCTCACGCCATGCCCCCGGAAGCGTATCCTTCGTTCCGTCCGTCGCAGGACTTATCATCGCAGGCGAGGTTATAAAGGATATAGCTTTCAAAAATATCTAATAATTATTTTAAAATCTATTGACAAATGCGGATTATAGTTGTATAATAACTTCCGCTTGGATAATGAGACGTCAGAAAAGGGGCTGTCACATTTGGTAAAACCGAAAAAGTCTAAAAATAAAAAGACTCAAATGCAGCAAAAACGCAAATGAGACAGCATAATGATGAAATCCTGCGGATTTCTTCGCTTTTCATAGACTTTTTCTACCGCCGT
>JAZSGJ010000028.1:0-10186 GCA_045532675.1 Eubacteriales bacterium
AAGATAAGACTTTACGGCTGCTATCTTTAATTCCGAACTGTATTTCTTGTTTTTACGCATAAAAATAACCCCTTAGTGTAGTCTTGAAAACTTTTTGTTTTTTCAAGTGTCTACTCTAAGGGGATTATATCACCTTGTTCTTGCGTGTATGCTCTTTCTTTTTTACATAACAAGCTCGTCGAGTGTTCCGAAGGTATATCCCATAGCTTTCCATTCTTTTATCAGAGTCGGAAAGATTTCAGCATTGGTTTTAGAGGTTGGATGGAACAGCATTACTGCGCCGTTGTGAGTGTTTTCAAGCACTTTTTTTATTGCCCGATTCGGATTCGGCTGGCGATTATTATCCCAATCATCGTATGCAAAGCTCCAGAAAATCGTTTTATAGCCCATTGACTGTACGCATTTCAATGCGCTTTCGCTGTATTTTCCCTCGGGAAATCTGAAGTATTTTGCCATGCTCATGCCGGTTTTTTCTCCGTATATCTTTTCAAGGTCTGATAGGTTTTTTATTATATTTTCTTCCGTTTCGCAGCAAAGGTTTTTGTGATTTTTCGTGTGATTACATATTAGGTGTCCGCTTTCTGCCATTTTTGTAACCAAATCGGTGTTTTTTAGTATTATATTATCAAGAACAAAGAAAGCTGCGGGTATTCCCTCTTCATTTAAGGTGTTCAGTATTTTTTCTGTATTACCGTTTTCGTATCCTAAGTCAAATGTTAAATATAGAATCTTTTTACCATCATCGTCACTTACCTTTTTATCTATATAATATCCGTCATATTTATATATTACTTTCTGTTCTTCTTGAATTAAAGGACGTTTATTGCCGTTTCTCTTTATATACCAAGCATATTCATTTGTTGCATATACAGAATTAGCAAATAGCGTGAAAGTAAATATAGTAATTAAAAATAATGTTAATATCTTTTTCATTTTTTCTCCCAAACTTTTTGTTATAGTTTAAGAGATTATAAAATTTTTAAACAGAGAAATAATTGAAAAAAATAAAGGATGTACCATTTATAGATACATCCCTTAAATTTAATTACTTATACTTGCGCTTTCTGGCTGCTTCAGCCTTCTTCTTGCGCTTAACGCTGGGCTTCTCGTAACACTCTCTCTTGCGAAGCTCGGTCAAAACGCCGGACTTAACGCACTGTCTCTTAAAACGACGAAGAGCGCTATCAAGTGTTTCATTTTCTTTTACTCTAATTTCTGCCATTTCTATTTCCCCTCCCTTCGCTATGCAAAGAGAATAAATCTCAATTAATATTTTACTAAATAATTATAAACCATTATATCTGATTTGTCAAGGTATTTTTTTGTTTTTATGTAAAAAATTATATTTTTGTTTGTTTTTTGGCTGCGGTAAGGGTGTTTTTAAGCAGCATTGTGATAGTCATAGGACCAACTCCGCCTGGAACGGGGGTGATTTTTGACGCGATAGGCTCAACCTCACTAAAGTTAACGTCTCCGCAAAGCTTGCCGTCTTCCATTCTGTTTATACCAACGTCAACGACAACAGCGCCGGGTTTAACCATATCTGCCGTTACGAAATTTGCTCTGCCGATTGCCACGACGAGAATATCAGCTCTTTTTGTAACCTCGGACAAATTTTTTGTTTTTGAGTGACATACCGTTACAGTTCCGTTTTCCGCAAGGAGAAGAAGCGCCATAGGCTTTCCTACGATATTACTTCTTCCGATAACGACGCATTCCTTTCCTGAAATTTCTACGTTATAAAAATGCAAAAGCTCCATAATTCCCGCAGGCGTGCAAGGAATAAAGTCATATTTACCGCTTACAATTTTTCCTACATTTGCGGGATGAAAAGCGTCAACGTCCTTTTCCGGAGATATTCTGTTTATAACCTTTTCTTCCGAAATATGCTTCGGAAGCGGAAGCTGAACAAGAATTCCGTGAACGCATGAATCAGCATTTAATTCATCTATTTTTGCAAGTAATTCATCTTCAGTAGTAGATTCTTCCATAGTTATCTGATATGAATTCATTCCGGCTTCAATGCATGCCTTATGTTTATTGCGTACATATACTGCAGATGCAGGATTGTTTCCTACAAGTATAACCGCAAGACCGGGCGTAACGTTTGTTTTGCTAATAAATTCTTTAACTTCCGAAGCAACGCTTTTTCTGACTTCGAAGGATACATACTTACCATCAATTATTTCTGCCATGATTTTTTCCTCTTTTGTTGCAAAATTATTTATTGTTATTATACAGTTCTTTGGTTTGCTTCTTTATAAAAAAATATATTAGAGCCGTAAGGCATGCCGCAAATATAAGAGCGGCAAGAATTTGCGAGGTTCGGAATTGAAGTCCGAAAATATGTGTATACAAACTGTCGGAGCGAAGCCCTTCTATAAACATTCTTCCGAGTCCGTACCAACCGAAAACAAACAGAAATACCTGTCCGTCATACTTTCTTTTTTTATAGAACAAATTAACTAAAACAAATCCTAAAAGGTTCCATAATGATTCGTAAAGAAACGTAGGATGCACGTACAGCGTCTCATAGCCTGTAAGCCAGTTTTTAATTCCCATTCTGCAAAAAATATCGGTTTCTGAGCCAAATGCTTCACCGTTTGTGAAATTTCCCCATCTGCCAATAGCCTGAGCAAGTATTATTCCCGGAGTGCAGCAGTCTGCAATGACGAGAAACGGAATTTTCTTGATTTTTGATACGACAAATACCGTAAGTGCGCCTGCAAGTATACCGCCGTAAATTGCGAGTCCGCCGTTTCTTATATTTATTATTTCCTTAAACGAATGATATTCCTCTATTTTTGCAAGAACATAGTACAATCTTGCTCCAATGATTCCGATTGGAATCGCAAAAAGTGCAAAATCAATGACATCATCGGTTTTGATTCCTACCTGCTTTGCTCTGAATATAAGATATGAGACTGCAAAAATAATACCGATTGTGATTATTACAGCATACCACGCGATATCGGTTTTTCCTACGGTAAACGCAGTGCTGTCAATATCAAATTCCCCGATTCCGAGTCCCGGAAAAGAAAGTTTAGAAACTCTGAGCATACGTAAAGCCTTTCGTTATTTTATTACGTAATTTTTATTTAAAACATCGTATATTGTAATACCGTTTAATTTCCTTGCAACATCAATACTTATAGTATCAAAAATGTGGTGATATATACAAGCTGTCTTATCCTGATTTAAAGAACAGGATTCAGCGGATTCGAGGCATCGTACTATCGCAATAGGACCGTCAATATGTTCTATTACCTGTTTTAGCGTGATTTTATCGGGAGATGTACGTAAACTGTACCCTCCTCTTACCCCTTTGTAGGATTTTGCGAGGTTGCATCCGACAAGCTTGTGTAATATTTTTAACGTGAAATGAAGTGTTACGGAGGTTTCATCTGCAAGAGTTTTTGCATCCACAATTCCATTGTGAGAGGCTAATGCGCTGAGTATTCTTAACGCATAATCAGATTCAAGCGTGATTCTCATTGTTACTCCAAATTTTAATTATGGGATTCCGCGAAAAAGCGGAAATCCCATAATCCAAATTATTTTTTATATTTATCAAGTAAGGTGTGAATTTTCTTGGATTGATCGAGAAGATGACTTATTGTTCTGTCGTGGTTTAGCGTATCAATAATATAAGCAACATATTTACATATATTAACTTCCTGATACCATTCTCTTGAAAGAAGCTCGGGAGTTCTGTATACAAGGTTAGTTGTGAAAATCTTAGAGAATACGCCCTCTTCATAAGCTTTATCCATGTTTTCAAGTCCGTTGCAAAAAAGACCGAAGGTAGCAAAAATGAAAATTCTTTTTGCACCCTTTGCTTTAAGCTGCTGTGCAACGTCGATTACGGAGTCACCAGAAGATATCATATCGTCTATAATGATAACGTCCTTATCTTTAACATCGCGTCCGAGATATTCGTGCGCAACAATGGGATTCTTACCGTTTATGATAACCGAGTAATCACGGCGCTTATAGAACATACCGAGATCGATTCCCATGACAGAGGAATAATACATGCACTTTGCCATTCCGCCTTCATCGGGTGAAATAATCATCGTCTTATCAGGATCGATATTTATATCGGGGTATATGCGAAGAAGAGCCTTTATCATTTGATAGGATGTGCGAACGTTTTCAAAGCCGTGAAGCGGAATTGCATTCTGAACTCTTGGGTCATGCGCATCAAATGTGATAAGGTTTGTTATACCCATATTAACAAGCTCCTGAAGCGCAATTGCACAGTCAAGCGATTCTCTTCCCGAACGCTTATGCTGTCTGCCTTCATAAAGCATTGGCATAATAACGTTAATCCTTCGTGCTTTACCGCCAATAGCGCCTATAACACGCTTAATATCTTGGAAATGATCGTCGGGACTCATGGGGACTGTCATTCCGTACATATTGTAAGTAACTCCATGATTGAAGACGTCGCAAATAATATAAACATCATTTCCTCTGAGAGAATTACGTACGGTTCCTTTAGCTTCTCCGCTGCCGAATCTTGGACATGGTGCTTCAACTAAAAAAGTTCCGTCACTGTCGTGGCGGCGCCACTCCTTAAGATATGAGTCAATCTGTAATGCGAATTCCTCGCATCCGCGCATTCCAATAACGCTTAATTCACCGTATAAACTTTCCTTCATTTTAAAACTCCGTATGTTTAGTATTGAATCTGTTTTCGATTATTATTATATAATACTTTTGGAGTAAAGTCAATAGTAAATACGACAAAAAGATATTAATATTGCACATTAATGAGTAAAAACAAATTATTTTGCAAAGGAGAAATTATGGTTTTTGATAAATTCGGAACGCTTAGGGTTAATGCCTATACGGCGGGAGGGGCTTTGCCGATTCCCCAAGCTGTTATAAAAATTGTCGGCAACTCGGAAGAAAACAGTTATGTGGAATACTCTGTAATAACTGATATAGACGGAATAAGCGAAATAATTGAACTTCCGGCTCCCTCACGTGAATATTCACAAACTCCGGGCTCACCCGAGCGATCTTATGCTCTTTACAATATTGAGATTACTGCTCCGGGATATTACACAAAAAAATTATATGATATAGCCGTATTTGACGGGACAGAAACGCTTCAGCCTGTTAATATGATTCCGCTGCCTATCAGAGACAGCGGCGTAACCTATCCAAGAAACAATTTAACCGCCGTTTCAAGAGAAAATGAAAATTTGGAGTGATTTTATGATTGATTATCCGGTTATCCCCGAACAAATCGTTGTGCATTTAGGTGCCCCATCAAGCGATGCTCAGAACGTTACGGAAAACTTTGCGGATTACATAAAAAACGTTGCCTCAAGCGAAATATATCCTACGTGGCCAACCGAAGCAATAAAAGCAAATATTCTTGCTCAGATATCCGTGGCTCTTAACAGGGTCTACACAGAGTATTACAGAAGTGCCGGAAGAGATTTCGATATTACGTCATCTCCGGCATATGATCAAACTTATATTTATCAAAGAAATATATTTTCAAATATTTCTGAAATAGTTGACGAAATTTTCAACAGTTATATAAAACGCGAGGCTTTTATTGAACCTTTGTTTGCAACCTTTTGCGACGGTGTAGAGGTTAATTGCAACGGACTTTCACAATGGGGTTCGGTTACTCTTGCAAATCAAGGACTGAGCGCCTTTGAGATACTTCAGAATTATTACGGAAACGACATAGAGCTTGTTGATAACGTTGAAGTGACAAATATCCCATCAAGCGCACCAAGAGTGGCATTGCGCGAGGGAGATACAGGTCGGGACGTTGAACTTATGCAGATAAGGTTAAACAGAATTTCGGGAAATTTTCCCGGGATCCCCAAAATATATCCTACAGATGGTTTTTTTGATACAAGCACTACTGATGCTGTCAGAAAATTTCAAGAGGTTTTTAATCTTACACCTGACGGAATTATAGGCAGGAGCACGTGGTACAGAATTCAAAATGTATATAACGCGGTAAAAAAACTACAGACTGTTAATTCCGAGGGGCTTAGGATTCAGGATATATCCACACAGTATACAAATACTCTGCAAGTGGGTGACGCGTCTGCCGGAGTTCTTGCTTTGCAGTATTATCTTAACTATATTTCAACCTTTGTGCCTACGGTTCTCGGCGTAAGTGTTGACGGTTCCTTTGGACCTGGAACAAGGGATTCTGTAATTTCCTTTCAAAAAACGTACAATCTTGAACAAAACGGGATAGTTGACAGAGTTGTGTGGGAAAGTATACAAAACATTTATTACAGTTTTCTTATGTCTATCCCCTTTGAATACAGCGAGGGGGTGTTGCTTCCCTTTCCCGGTCGGGTTCTTAGGATAGGTGTTGAAGGAGAGGATGTTCGTGCATTGCAGGAATATTTAAATTTTATATCACGAACCTATACTTCTATTTCTACAATACCCGTTGACGGTGTGTACGGTCCAGCAACAGCAGCGGCAGTAAGTGAATTTAAACGTATATTTGATATTCCGGGTGATGCCGAAAGAGTTTCTGTTCAGACATGGGATGCGATTACTAACGTATATGATGACTTATATAACGGTGCAATTGCAAGAGAGGGACAGTTTCCCGGTTACAATGTTGGAGGAGAAGAAAATTAATGTACGAATTGCTTGATAAACCGGCTGCTATAAGAGAAATTCAAAAATTCTTGTTTGTTATATCAGATAAAGTAAACAATAAAGTTCCGCGAGTTGCTATTGACGGAATATACGGAGAGGAAACAAAAAATGCAGTGGTGATTTTTCAGGATTTATATGATATTGACGGTGACGGTACCGTTGACAGAATAACATTTGATAAAATGTACGTACTGTATAAAGATGCTCTAGACGAAGATTTAAGAAGCGATTATATAATTACAAATGGAGGTTTTCCTATTTCTGTAGGTGCTCAAAATAATGACGTGCTCTACGTACATTTACTATTAAACGAGCTTGGTAAAACATATAAAGATATCGAACGCATAGATATAAAAAGCACGTTCTTTTCGGAGAGAAGCAGCAGGGCTGTTAAGGATCTTGAAAAAATCTTCAGAATCGATGGAAACGGAGAAATTGATTCACTGTTTCTTTTAAGAATGGAAAACGAAATTGATTCAATCAAAAGACGAAACGAAGAATATATTTAATTTTATATACGTTAAATTTCGTACGATTTGGTTATAATTCTAAAAAAGAACCGGGGTATAAAAATGAGTAACAGATTTACAGAAAAAGCCGAAAAAGCATTAAACAGCGCTGTATCAATTGCTGAAGAACTTGGACATACTTATATTGGCAGTGAACATATTCTTCTATCACTTGCGAAGGATAATAATTCAGCAGCTTCAATAGTACTTTTAAAGAACGGTATTAACTATGATAAGATATTAAAAACCGTAAAAGAATACTCCGGGTATGGCTCAAAAAGCATTCTAACACCAAAGCATATGACACCGAGGTGTAAAAAAATAGTAGAAAATTCATATAGGCTTTCGATAAAATACGGTGCAACGAAAATTGGTACGGAACATATTCTACTTTCAATACTTGATGAGAAAGAATGTATAGCAACAAAAATTCTAATTTTTTCCGGTCTTGACATTACCACTGTTTCAGATGACGTTTTAACTGTTGTTAAAACTGCCGAAAAACATTTTGAATCACGTAAAAACAAAAAAGATTCGAACGAGACTTCAACCTTAGCGTTATATGGAAGAAATTTAACCGAATCGGCAAGATGCGGAAATCTTGACCCTGTCATAGGCAGAGAACGCGAAACCGAAAGGCTAATCAGGATATTGTGCAGAAAAAATAAAAACAACCCTTGTTTGATAGGAGAAGCAGGGGTTGGAAAAACCGCTATAGTCGAGGGCTTGGCAATGAGAATAGCAAGCGGTAACGTTCCAGTTCAAATTAAAGGTAAAAATATTATTTCAGTTGATTTGACATCAATGGTGGCAGGTGCAAAATATCGAGGCGATTTTGAAGAAAGAATAAAAAATCTTTTAAACGAATCTGCAAAAAACAAATCTGTAATTCTATTTATAGACGAAATACACACCATAGTTGGTGCAGGCTCTGCCGAAGGAGCAATTGATGCGGCTAATATCTTAAAACCGCAGCTTTCAAGAGCAGAAATACAAATAATAGGCGCGACTACCTTTTCCGAATATCATAAGTATATAGAAAAGGATGCCGCACTTGAGAGAAGATTTCAGGCACTCACGGTGAATGAACCTACCCATGCACAAACTGTCGATATTTTAAAGGGGTTAAAAAACAAATATGAGGATCATCATTCAATAAGGATAAGCGACGATGCAATTGAAGCTGCAGTAAGTCTATCTGAGCGATATATACAGGACAGATTTTTTCCTGACAAGGCAATTGATATAATTGATGAGGCGTGTGCAAAGCGTAATGTTAAAAAGTTTGAAGATGATGACATTGTAAGTAATTACAAAGAAAAAATGAAGCAGATTGAAAATGATAAAATAAATGCAGTTAAAAATCAGGATTACGCATTGGCGATGAAGCTTAGAGATATGGAAATTGAATTTGATTCTGAGTTGTACGATTTAGAGCTCGATTCTAAAAGAAAAAATGACGCGATATCTGTGCGCGATATTGAGGAGATAATTAATGAAATGACAGGCATTCCTATCACGGGGATGTATGAGCATTTAAGTAAAGACAAATTGGTTCAGAAATTCAAGCAAAAAATATTCGGTCAAGACGATGCGGTTGAGGCGTTGGCATCTGCGGTTATGCGTAGCGAAACAGGTATTACGAATCCCGACAGGCCTAAAGGAGTTTTTTTATTTATAGGTTCAAGCGGAGTAGGAAAAACCGAACTTGCTAAAATATTAAGTGAAGAATTGTTTTTTACAAAAAAAGCTCTTATACGTTATGATATGTCCGAATTTTCAGAAAAGAATTCTGTTACGATGTTAATTGGCTCCCCTCCCGGATACGTTGGATATGAAGAAGGAGGCGCGCTTACCGAGAAAATAAGACGTCAGCCCTACTCTGTTTTGCTTTTTGATGAAATAGAAAAAGCACATAAAGACGTGCTGAATTTGTTTTTACAAATCATGGATGACGGAATGCTTCGCGATTCCTGCGGAAGAACGGTAAGTTTTAAGAATACTTATATTATAATGACATCAAATGCACTTGGAAATAATTTAGCTGATAAAAACGTTGGATTTTTAAATGGATTTGATTCCGTTAAGTTGAATGAGAGACTTTATGATTTCTTTAGTCCGGAATTTATAAACAGGATAGACTCTGTAATAAAATTCAAGAATTTGGATTATAATTCGTTTATATCTGTTGCAGATAAAAACCTGTCGGAGCTATCCGGAAGACTGTCCGCGCTTGGTATTGAATATAAATATAATTCCGAGGTGTGTGAATACGTAGCAGAGAAAGCTGCCAAGGAAAAACTCGGCGCAAGAGTTGTTTCCCGCATTATTACCTCGGAATTTGAAAACAAAATTTCGTCCTATATGTTAAACGGAAAAATCAAAAAAGTTATATCGTTTATAAAAAATGATATACTTGAAATGAAGGTTGTATATTCAACCGACAGCGAAGATTCTGAAGTTTTAATATAAAGAAACTCCGTCGCTATTGCGACGTAGTTCCAAAGTTTTGGGGTGAAATATGGGATTCGGACCCACGACCTCCAGGGCCACAACCTGGCGCTCTAACCAACTGAGCTAATTCCACCGTATAAAATGGCGCGCCTTGAGGGACTCGAACCCCCGACCTACTGCTTAGAAGGCAGTTGCTCTATCCAGCTGAGCTAAAGGCGCATGCTGACAACGTAAGTTATTATAACAGATTAAAACATCAATGTCAATAGCTTTTTCAACTTTTTCTCAAAAAATTTATAAACGGCAGAAGAACTTAACGGAACCTCCTGCCGTTTATAATTATCGCTGATTTATAATCAGTTTTTACAGTTGAGCGTTTCCGCAACGGTAGTTGCAAGACCTGCTATTCCCTGTATATTGGACGGAACGATAATTTTCGTTGCCTTTCCGTCAGCCGCCTTTTCAAATGACTCGAGACTCCGCAAGGTTATAACCGCTTCACTGGGTGATGCTTCATTGAGCATTCTGATTCCCTGCGCGGTTGCTTCCTGAACCTTTAGTATAGC
>JAZSGJ010000019.1:0-9014 GCA_045532675.1 Eubacteriales bacterium
CATGTGTTTGTTTTTCATTTTCTGAGTACCTCCTCAGAACTATTCTAACACATTTTTCTCAGACTAAATGCAACCGCCAAATCTTTCTCACACTAAATGCAACTCTAAATTGCACTGTTGCATTTACTTTGAGAATTTACTGATAAAAATTTTACATTAAAATAAATCAAAAACCCCTTGACAAAGTAAAATTCTTTTGCTATAATAATAGAGCAATTGATTGGAAGGTTAGCTCAGTTGGGAGAGCATCTGCCTTACAAGCAGAGGGTCATAGGTTCGAGCCCTATACTTTCCACCACATAAGCGTCGGTCTATATGCCGACGCTCTATTTAATAAAGAAGATTTGGCTTGGTAGCTCAGTTGGTTAGAGCGCTAGCCTGTCACGCTAGAGGTCGTGGGTTCGAGCCCCATCCGAGTCGCCACTCTTCTTTATAATATATCTGCGGATTTAGCTCATTTGGTAGAGCGCCACCTTGCCAAGGTGGAGGTGGCGGGTTCGAGCCCCGTAATCCGCTCCAAACCACTCGTTAAGAGTGGTTATATTTTTTTACATTCGGATTCCGTGGCTCTCACCTAAAGGTTCTCCGACGGCTCGGTTTTATAGTCGTTATGCGTCGCTCCGCAAGTCTTTGCTCCTTTAACTCCTTAAAACTCTCGGGCACGTCACCAAAAACGATTATTAATCGTTTTTGCCTCGTTTACCCGTAATCCGCTCCAAACCACTCGTTAAGAGTGGTTATATTTTTTACATTCGGATTCCGTGGCTCTCACCTAAAGGTTCTCCGACGGCTCAGTTTTATAGTCGTTATACGCGTTTTTTCCAATTCCTGACATTGACTTTTATTTTTATATGATGTAAAATATTAACAGAAATAATACTTTATTATTACAAGGAGCATATCATGACAGTTAAAGCAAAAACTCTAATTATTATCGCACTTTTAATCACAGTCTTTGGCATCTTCGGTTTGATAAGCTACGCTGAAGAACCGGAAGCTATACTTACTGTAAAAGATGTTGATTCATTGACCTATGCAATTCAACGCTCTACGGCAACATATGTAAAGCTCGATGCCGATATTACCGTTGATGAACCGATTATTGTCAAAAGAGACAACATAACAATTGACCTCAACGGTCATACGATAACAGCATATCAATCTGAAAACAATTATATTTTCAATCTTCAGCTTGAAGGAATTAAGTTTAAAATAACAGGTAGCGGATTCTTTAACACAAGCAAAACTATAATATTTAACGCATCCAAAAAAGCGGATATTAAAGTATCTGCAACAGGCGCAGGTATTAATATTACATCACCTGACACCTGTGAATACCCATATTTTAAATTAGGCAACGGACAAGATATTCCTGCTACGATGAGTTTAAGCGGAAGGTTATATATACTTCATACATCGGCATCAGCCGCATTTGAAATATACAAATCAAGCGTTTTGAACATTACCGATGCAGAAATTTCAAATGGAATAAATTCTGATTTGTTTCATAATGAAAACACCGGGTTACCCTATCTTTTCAGACTATCAAACACGGCAACTCTTAATATAAACAATTCACGAATTACATCTGACAATTCTCATATTCTCAATCAAACAAATGCAAAATTGGGATCCTACGCTTCCAATATTCTCATCAATTCTACATCTCTTTACGTTTCTAACGGCAATATAATCAACTCAAACAGTGCCTATTCAAATATAACTTTTAATAATTGCGATTTAAAATACTCAAACTGCGCTTTTAACGATACAACCGCTCATACTACTATAGTCAATTATTTTTTAAACATTTCATTAAACAATACAAACAGCACATTTACCGGCAATACAACTGAAGAAAGCGTATTTTTAAAAGGAAAAGGAATAACTGCTATATTAGACAGCGGTTTTCACAATCTTAACGGAGCAAATCTTGCAATTGATACCACTCCTTATAACTCTGCTAAACAAAGCGGTGTCCTTATAAAAACCGGAACGGCTATAAGCTGTGATTTTTCAGATAACAGAAGTGTTGCAGTAGAAAATAAAAATGTCGAGATTGCAAAATGGTATGATAAAAATAAGGATGACAAAAACCTCATAGCAATTGGTTACTATGACTCTGCGCAAGAAGCCAAGCTTGATACTTCTGTGCTTCCTGTTGTAACTGTTGACGGTAAAGATTACAATTTGCGATATAGCTCTTGGGTAATAAATTGTTTAGGAAAAATCTGCGAATTTACGCCCGACGCGAGCACGATGATTCCCATACCCGCACTCAACGGAATTAAATATAATCTTTCCACCTATACCAATTTCAGTATGAACGTCTACCTTCCTACAGCAAAGGATATTATTGGCGGATATTGGGACGCGTCATGCTCTTATCCGATAGAAAGTACAAGTTATAAAATAGACGGTGCTGATTATCTGAAATATTCGTTTCAATTTGGAGCATCGGATATGGATAGCATTGTTATGTACGTTAAATACAACGCAGAATATAAAAATGTAAATTACCAGCTTACTCAAAAAATTGAGGTCTCGGTCATAGACTATACCGAGGCAGTTCTTAGTGATAATACCTTTTCAGAAACAGAAAAGCGCCTTGCGGCAGACATGTTAAGATATTGTAGCGAAACGGTAAAATTAGCAAACGGAAGATACAATTCGTATGCAAACGTTATACTTGAAGAATATAGCGAATATCTTACCAATCTCAATACGCTTGAAATCAAAAACACCGACACAGACACCTCTAAGCTCTCTTATTACATAGAAGAGGCTATGTTTCTTTTTGATACCTACGAACCTAAATTTGCATTCAGATATACCGAAAATATTACTTCTCCGTCCTCTGAAGCAAGTGATGGATGCATATGTCTTAACGTATCATATATTTCACTTGAAGGCGACCCAAAACACGCAAAAATTGAGGTTGATACCGATAATAAAATCTTTTATACATCTGAAATTTCCGCATACGATATAGACGAGCTATTCACAATAAAAATATACAGTTCCGACTTGCAGCCATCTATTGCTGAAGGTACTTTCAGTCTCGGAGCTTACATATCAGCGTTAGAATCAACATCGACCGATATAACTTTTGCAAAAGCACTTTATGCATATTCTCTTTCTGCAGAGGAATATAAGCGCATTAAATAAAAATATCGGACAGCAAAAAGCTGTCCGTTATTTTTATTTAAGCCATTTTTCAAGATTAGCTTTAACAAAATCGTCATCGTTAAGATGAGGATACATTCTGTATACTCGGTCTATCTCTTCCTTTTGTCCGGGAGACATAGTTTCATCGGGATTTAAGCACCATATTCCCTTCATAAGACCTTGACGGCGCAAAACCTCGTGAAGACCTGCGATACACCCCTTAAAGCCATTTGCGGTATCGAAAAATGCCGCATTTGTATCGGTAACTTCGTTTGCAAGCTTAAGAATATCCGCAGGAATACTTTCAGCACCGTGAAGCGCTCTGCACTTGTTAAAAAGTTCCACAGCCTTCTTTGTCCAGACAGACCAGTGACCGAGAAGTCCCCCAACGAAACGTTTTGTATAAATTTTTCCGTCAACGTTAAAGCTGTAATTTGAAACAAGGTCGATAACTATATTATCGTCATTGCCGGTATAAAGAGCGATTTCATTGCTTCTTTTTGAAAGCGCTGCGGCACGAACAACGTCAAGCGTGCAGTATCTGTTAAACGGAGCCGCCTTTATAGCAACAACGTTCTCAATAGCGCAGATACGCTCCCAATAATTATAGGTAAAAACTCTTCCACCGACAGAGGGCTGGAGATAGAATCCTATAACAGGAAGTACAGCTGCAACAGCTTCGGTGCGTTCAATCATTTCATCCTCTGAAAGAGAATTCAATCCACCCGGGCTTAAAAGAACGGCATCGTATCCGAGTTTTTTTGCAAGCTCTGCTTCTTTGACAGCCTGCTCTTTTGGACCGCATACGCCTGCAACCATAACTATTGTTTCGTTGTTCGCCTCTTCAAATTTTCTCGCTTCATCAACGGCAACCTTTAAAACGTCCTCAAGAAGATTATATTTAGGGTCGCGAATTTCAAATTGGGTTGTATGTACCGCAACGGCAAGTCCGCCAACGCCCGAATCAAGATAATATCTTACAAGTGCTCTCTGTCTTTTTTCATCAAATTTGCGATTTTCATCAAGCACAAGAGGATTTGCGGGAATAACAGTTCCCTCGTGAAGTTTTGCTAAAGCCAATTCATGCCTTGTCATATCAGTAGCTTCCCTTTCTTTCTTCAAAATGTGTAGGTTTATCTATTGTTCTTCCGCCATCAAGAATATACTCAGCCTGCCATCTTATGAGCGTTTCTGCCGAAACCTCGGGATATCCAAAAAGCTCCATCGCTCTTGATGCGTTATTGAGATATGCATTTCCCTGCTCCACACCCTCGAAAATCGGCTCTTTGCCAAGAAGCTTTCCGAGTTTTATTGAAGCAGCCTTTATCGATACTGTTTCGGGACCGGTAACGTTCATTTTAACAGCAGGTGCCGCACAGTGAAGAAGACCTCTTATTGCTATTTCATTAGCACTGCCCTGCCATATAAAGTTAAAGCAAGGAGTGGAAAGAGATATAGGAGTTCCATCCATGATTTTCTTTGCGCAATCAAAGAGCACACCGTATCTTAAATCGACAGCAAAATTAAGTCTGTAAATAAACACCTTGGTTCCGTACTGATTAGCCGCATATTCAAACGCTCTCTCTCTCGCAAGGCAGCTCATTGCATATTCTCCAACAGGTCCGACCTTATCATCCTCGGTGCAGCCGCCGCTTGAAAGCGGTACTATCGGATAGATATTTCCGGATGAAAATACAACGATGTTGGATTTTCTGAATTTATAGGCAACAAACGCAGGAAGGGTTGCGTTCATGGCCCATGTAAGATATTCCTGACCGTCTGTTCCAAACTTTCTGCCCGCCATATAAATAATATTTTCCACATCGGGAAGAGCGTTAAGGCTGTCGTTATCAAGAAGGTCACAGCTTATCGTTTCTATACCCTTTGAATGCAAAAGCTCAAGTGCGATAGGGTCACTGAAACGAGAAACGGCAATAACACGCTTTACTATTCCCGCCTTTTCTATTGCCGCTTTTGCAAGAATAGCAAGCGTAGGTCCCATTTTTCCGCCCGCTCCAAGTATCATTATATCGCCGTTAATTTTTTTGATGTCCGAAACAAGCTTATCACTCGGCGATGTAAGCAGCTCGTTTAGTTTTTCTTCTGTCCACATAATGCGCTCCCTTTTTATATTTTACTTTTTAATTAAATACTCTAGTATTAAATTTGATACAAAATCAGCTCTTTTCATTATCTCACCGCTTGAAGACATTTCTTTATTGAATATCGCGGAAAGAGTATGAATGTTAGAAAAATAAGAGAATCCCAAATTCATAAGGGAAACGGTAATCTGATATTCATCAGTATCTTCCTTAAATATTCCATCTTTTTTACCTCTTGCAATCTGTTCCCTTATATAATTAATCGTAGGTTCTTTGAGTTGTCTTACCTCTTCCCTTGAAAGCCCATTTGCATTATTAAGGTTTTCCCACATAAGCATTCTTACAAAGCTTGGCGTTGCTTCAAGAAATTTAAAATATACGTAAACTATATTTTTGATAGCAAGCTTCGGATCAATCTGATCAACGAAAAATGCGCGCTCTTCAAGTGCAAGCTTTTCATAAACAGACATTAAAACCTTTTGATAAAGTCCGTCCTTATTACCGAAATGTTCGTAAATCATGCGTTTGTTTACACCGGCAGACTCAGCTATTTCATCAATTCTTGCACCGAAATAACCCTTTTCTGAGAACTCATTCTCCGCCGCAGCAAGAATTTTTGATTTCGTTATCTCTGATTTCTTTATATTCTGCATTTTCATCTCCAAAAGTAACCATATAGTTATTTTATCATATAAAGAAGCAATTGTCAATAGCAATTTAACAATTAATTCTTTATTTTTTAATTCTTAATTTTTTAAAAAAGCTTGACATATTAAATGTATTGGTGTATAATCAAAGTAACTAACCATTTATATTGAAAGGATGCTATATTATGCTTAAAATTGCTATTGTAGGAGCAGGACTTATTGTAAGATCACATCTTAAAGGACTGAGCAAGCTTGACGATTGCAAGCTCGTTGCAGTTTGTGATATTAATGAAGAAAAAGCGAAAGCATGCTCAGAGGAGAACGGTGTTCCCTATTTTCTTGATTACAAGGAACTTCCCTCAAAGGTGGATTTTGACGCAGTTATACTCAATTTGCCTCACGGACTTCATTGCGAGGTTTCGGAATTTTTCTTGGATGCGGGAAAGCACGTTCTCGTTGAAAAGCCAATGGCGAACACGGTTGAAGAATGCGACCGTATGATTGCCGCTGCAAAAAGAAACAACAAAAAGCTTGCTGTTGCTCACGTTCAAAGATACCTCGGCTCCATTCAGACCGTTAAAGAATTTTACGAATCGGGTGAACTCGGAAAGCTTTGCATGTATACCGAAAACCGCACTACTAACTACTTTGACGAAAAACGTCCGAGATGGTTTCTGGATAAAAAGTTGGCAGGCGGCGGTCCCGCAATGAACTTTGGTGCGCACGCACTTGATAAACTCTTTTCAATATTCGGTGATGTTGAAATTACAGCTCTTGACGCTCAATGCGGAAACTTTAAAAACGACTGCACAATTGAGGGGCACGCTCAGATTTTTGCAAAATTCAGCAATGATGTAACCGCAACTATTACGCTCTCAGGATACACTAACACAGGCGATGAAGCATACTACTATTTCACTAACGGTGCGCTTAAAGTAATGAATCGCAGGATTCAGATAAACAGAGGAACCGGAAAAGGATTTGAAGACATCGAGCCTAAAACCGAAAATGCGCCATTTGCTGATGAAATTAACGATTTCCACAAATACATCAAGGGTGAGCCAAGTAACATTCCCGACGGCGAATACAGCAAAAAAATAATCCGCGTTATTGAAAAAATATACGAACATCTTGTATAATTAACCGAGTCTGCCTTAAATAAACATAAGGCAGACTTTTTATTTACCTTTTATCTATTGAAAAAAAACAAATTATATGATAAAATATATTATATATTTAAGTAGGTAGGTTTATCATGAAAAGCATTTTTTTGTTTTCCACAAGATTCAGATATTTTTTGACCGAAATCCCTCTAATTATTTTATTAATAATATCAATTAAATACAACTCGAGCGTTGATGCTTTAATGAAGCTATACCCTCTTATAATCGTGCTTTCAGTAATAATAATATTTATAGGAATGTATTTTTTCAGGGGTGTTAAAATTAATTTCGAAGAAATAAAATGTATAGGTCTTTTTTCATCGCGTGAATCTTGTGTAATCAATGCAGGAAAAACGTTGCATGTATCAATTCTTCCAAAAAGAAAAATTCAGCTTGAACTTTACGGAGTAAACGATGACTTTGAAACTTATGCATGGTTAAAGAATGAGAATAGTAATACGGAAATCAACCTTTTCCGCGCTAAAGCACTCGGAAATCGCGGAACAGTACGTAAAATCCTCTCATATTTTGATGTCGGCTCGGAATATATTGAAAAGGCTGTTACAACTGACTGTTTTTCTGCCGAATACGAAAAAATCACATTAAGCACAGAAATTATAAATAATAAAAAAACTTTTAAAATTTATTTTAAAGAAACAGTATAAGAAAACTATCCGCTGAAAATCAGCGGATAGTTTTTTTCATATAAAAGAGGCGCAGAATTTTCCGCGCCTCTAAATTATTGTTTTTTGTAAGATATTACTTATACTGCTCTGCGTGACCGCCGGCAAGAGTAATCATCTTAACTGCCTGAAGCGAGAACTTATCAGCATATATAATAAGCTTCTTCGTCATAACACCGCGAGCAAGAATCTTAATTCTTCCTACGTTTGCTGAAACGAGACGCTTTGCCTTCAATGCGGAAAGGTTAACGATATCGCCATCCTCAAAGTTTTCACAAATCGTATCAAGGTTTATCTCACCTTGTTTATTACACTTTGATTTTTCCTCGATGGATTTTTCAACGATTTCGATTTTAGTCATTGCTTCTTCATCAGAAACAATTTCATCCGCATGTACTGCATCAACGTGAACTTCCTTAACTGTCTCTTCAAAAACAGGCTCTTCTACCGTTTCTTCGGATACTTCGGTTACAACCTCCGCCTTCGTTGCTTCGGTAGATCCGAAAGCTTCTCTCTCTGCCTTTTCAGCGTTAGCATTATCAATAAGCTCACCAACATCTAATTTAACAAGGTTCTCATCACCGTCAAGCGTAACTCCTGCAGGAAGTATAATTTTTACAAGATCACGCTCAGCAAGTGCTTCTGTTGTTTCATAAGGCATATGGTAATCAACGTTCGGTGTTTCAATACGTTCCATACCAAGCTTATTCATCATTTCTTCAATAAGCTCAAGAACGTACTTAAGACCTCTTTCACTCTTAACCTTAAGAAGCATAGGTACTTTGTCAAGCTTGGGCTTGTCGGATACGTCTACAAAGTGATACTTATTAGCATTGTATTCGTTAGGATCAAGTCCAAGATATACCTGGAATGCGCTACCCTTTACATTAAGCTTTGCACACTGAATTCTTCCTTTATTAAACGATTCAAAGTTCCAGCTGGTTCTCGCCTTAACCCCCTTGTAAGAAAGGAGTGCGTTCTTAACTACGGTGTAGTAATCCTGAATAGGCTCTTCAGCCTGAATAAATCTAGACATGAAGGATGTTCTGTAACGAACATGTACTACTTCACCGTTTATTATTCTCTCTCCTTCATTTTCGTCATCTCCGGAAGACTTAATTACAGGAGTAGGTACGATCTTGGGTTCTTCTTTTACAGGCTCTTCCTCTGCGGGTGCTTCCTCTGCAGCTTCTGCAACAGGCTCTTCCTCTGCAGGTGCTTCCTCTGCAGCTTCTGCAACAGGCTCTTCCT
>JAZSGJ010000048.1:0-3234 GCA_045532675.1 Eubacteriales bacterium
CACGGTTGTGGGCTTGCTGCCACAACCGTGTTTTTATTTCTTTTAAATAATAACGCCACCGTGTATATTGATTGCTCCGCCGCGAGGATATATTTCCTTTATCTTTCTCTGAAGTGAAGTGTTTTCCTCGAGATAGGCAAAATTTTTCGACTTTCCGTTAAAAACGAATGTGAAAACGGCATTGCCGCTGCAACGCTTTGAAAATTTTTTAAATGCATTAACGAATCTGTAAAGGCGAGATTTCTCACCGACAAGCTCGGTGAGCCTCGGGTCGAGCATCCGCGATGAACAATGTATGCCTTTAGCAGAAAACTCCGGATATCTTTCTCGGGTCATGTGTAATGCAAGCTTGAAGCTTTTTTGTATGACATCACACAAAATGTCGGCAGCCTTTAGTATAGTTAACTACTCGATATACGATACCGCATTCGATTTATCAAGCGGAAGATAAGAAAAGAGATGAACGCAAAAAACACCGTCTCCGAAAACGCATGGAGCCGGTGTTTTATATTTTGATTACATTTTATTTATTTCATCTAGTATTTCAAGACATTGGTTGTCGTTTTTGACGTAATCAAATATCCTTGAAAGTCTGTCAACAGACATTTTTACAGCTGCTTCTCCAATAGTTTTTGTGCATCCTATAGGGGCGTAACCGGCAAATTCGTTAGGGTAGTTTGCGAACCAACCGAGCTGGGTACATTTAACGTCAATTTCTGGAGGATATTGCCAACGTATCGGGCACTTGCCGTTCACTGCGTCGAATCTGTCCGGAGCTACAAGGTCGGGATACGTGCCAAAAACAAGCGCTGTTTCTCTGAAATCTCCGTGACCGCCGCCCGTGCCGGTTTCGGCCCATCTTTCAAGAGTCTTGTAATCCTCCTCGGTTAGCATTGAGAAATATTCGGGGTCTGCCTTTGCTGCCTCGAGCATATTCTTGGGGCCTATTTCTGAGAAATTATACGCTCCTGTGTACATGGTTACATAATTCTTTTTCTTATAAAACAGTGATTTTGTAAAATACTGGAGCAAGGCATAGTTTCCACCGTGAGAAGAGCAGAAAAGTATCTTGTTAAATCCGTTTCTCGCGATCTCATCGCAAAGCTCCTCAAGAAGTATAAGTAGCGTTTCGGGCTTCATTCCGACGAAGCCTCTCCTGCTAGAGTTTTCGGGGTGCTCTACCGCGTGAGAGGAAGTAACGTCACCGAGCCACATCGTTGTCGGGAACATCATAACTTCACTTTTATCCGATGCCCATTCAACGATTTTATCGCCCTTAAGAGAGTCAGTGCCTACCGGAAGGTGCTGACCGTGTTTTTCAAGGCATCCGAGAGCCATAACGCAAAGTCCACCGGATTTTTTGATAGCCCCTTCAAATTCTTCTTCTCTTAGAAATTCCCATTTCATAGCTAAATCTCCTATATATGTAAATAATTATTAACTTTTTCGTGATTTACAAGAAAATTGTATCATCCACCATTTTTAAAGCTTCGGTGTTTTCTTTAAATATTTTAAGGACTCTTGCGAGATGTCTTACATCAATTTTTACCATAGCGCGACAGATGCTTTCCGTGCATCCTATGGTAGCAAGTCCGTTATGAATGTAAAGAATGAAATAATATGCGCTGCGATAACTTGAAAGTTAAGGCATTGTAAGATTTTTTAATATTCAACGACGAAGCCGCTCGATGAGTAAGTATAACCGCCGTTAAGATAAAGATTCTTTAACTTTCTTCTGAGGCTTGTGTCCTCGGGAAGTTCTGATTCGGGTCCGTTATGACCAAGGAAAACGAATGAAAAACCGTCTCTTCCGACAGTCGTTGGGTTAGGAAATCTGAGAAAGGTTTTTCCAAAACCGACAATTCTTGACTTATCACCAAGAAGTTCCTCAAGCTGAGCGTCTATTATCCAAGACGAGCAGAAAAGGCACTTCGGTGAGTATTCGGGGAATCTTTCCGCTGCGAGCTTCATACCGCCCTCGTAGCTTGCGTAGATTGCTTCGAGAGAAAGATCGATGTTTCTCGGGATATGTACTGAAATCACTTCGTCACCGCTTTTGAAGACACATTCCCATTCACTCTTTTTAAATGTAGAAAGTTCACTCGAAACAAGAGAGTCGCAGGCTGTGTGTCCAACGTAGGCGTCATCTGTTTCGCAAAATTCCGCGCTGAATGAGCCCTCAGGATCTTCAAAACCGATGGTTCCGAGAATTCTTCCCGATTTGTGAAATTCACCCTCGGTCATGAGAAGAACGTGCTTGCCGTTCTTTTTGTTTTTGAGAAGAACAACGGGCAAGGATATCTTTTTGAATTGAAAGTTAAAAGAGCCGAAATCAAACATTTCGCAATAGGTATAAATAAGAGTCCAACGGAAATAGGGTTGAGTGAAGCAGTACTTTCCGCTTGAGATTTTGCAGATATTAAGAGAAATATAAAATACTCTGAAGATTCCCTTTATTTCGTCGTGAGAAAATCCGTGCTCTTCGAAGCGGCGTGTCCATGCGGGAACCGTGGAAAACAGAGGGAAAAATCTGAACATATCGGTCGCGATGCCAAGGTCGACGCTAGGAAAGGGAACATCCCTTGCTACTTTCATGTCGTCACATTCCTCGAGATACTTGCATATTACCGCGCAATAGGTCAAAAGCTCTTTGTTTTCTGAAAGCGCCTTTGCACCGTCTATAACAGCGTCCTTGTATTCTTTTAAAATATTATCGTACTTTTCATCGAATTCATTAATTTTCTTAGGGTCGCAAAATGAAAAGTCAAGGTTATCTAAGTTTTTATAAATCTCATTAAATTTTTCGGGATAGGTTTCAATGCCGAGTTTCCCCGTGAGTTCTTTAAGTGTCATGGCCTGCTCGCTTGCTCCTTATAATTCGTTTATTATACCGATAATAACACATAATGATGAATTTGTCAAGTCAATTTTTAAAATAAGAAAATAATTTTACGAGCTTTAAATAAAACCACCGCCGAGTTATTCCTTGATGGTGTAAAGCACCGTGATTTTTTGTTATATTTTTGAATTTTTTCTTTGCGCAAGGTATTTTCTTCTTACCTTTGTGAGAAAGCTTTGTACCCGCTCTGACTGATAATCTCGGTATGACCAAGGAAACTTCTGCCATGCGCCCCTCGCCCAAAATAAAGTAAGCTCCGTATAAATTCCGCGCTCAAGCGGAATTCTGAATCCCGTTTCCTTAGTCGTTGCAAGCATCAGACGTCCGTGATTTAT
>JAZSGJ010000050.1:0-6599 GCA_045532675.1 Eubacteriales bacterium
GGTTTGTCAAGTAGCTATTATATTTTATATATTTTTACATAGTACTAAGTAAATATTTTTAGCTAAAGTATTGTATTTTTACCAAAAATCTGTTATTATTTATAGTAGATAATTATACGCATCGGAGGTTTAATATAAATGACAAACAACAAAGATTCAAAAGAAGGAGCATACGCGTCTCTTACCGGATTCAGAAGAGCCGTTCCGATAATACTTGTCGCGCTTGCCGTTTTTACCGGTCTTTGCTTTATTATGCAGGATACCGGCGCACTTGGAAGCGCAATTTCCAACGTTTTCCTCGGGCTTTTTTCCGTGGGAGGCTATTTTATTCCCGCACTTTTTGCTATCCACGCATTCTTCTACCCCTCCGACGTTCAGAGAAAAAGAACGATAACCAGGTTTATATTTTCGGCTATTGCGGTTATAACCATAGCAGCGCTTGCTCACTCAATAACCTATTTTGGAGCCGACATCGTTTTTGCGCCCAAGGAATTTTATAAGAGCGGAACAAACGCCAAGGGCGGTGGATTTATAGGCGGCATCGTAGCCTTTCTTCTTACAAAGGTATTTGGAACTGTTGGACTTATAATTATTGCGGTGCTTATTTTCGCTCTTTATCTTACCTACTTTTTCGCCGGCGGAAAAACAACGTTCCTGAGAGCGCTTTTAAAGATACTTACCGCTATTTCCAACTTTTTTACTTTTCTCAGCGTAAAAACAAAGGAAAGCAAACAAAAAAAAGCAGCTCTTAAGGAAGAACGCCGCCGCGAGGAGCTCGCAGAACAGCAAGACCCGCTTTTTGACGATGAATTTTTCGCGGCTGATAACGGAATGCGTGAGCTTACTATAACTAAACTTGGAGTCAAGGAAGTCAGAGACGATAAGGAATTTGAAAAAAATCCCAACCTTCAGGATAAAGTACACCACAAATCCGAAAGCTTTGACACAGAATCGACAAAAGAAGAGATTGAAGGTGAGCCCGCAAAACAGCACGTTCCCCACGAAAACAGGCGCAAACGCGTTAACATGGATTACAGTACTACCGATTCAATGCACGGTCTTTCAGTTTCGGTATACGAATCCGAATACGAACCGCGAAACGATGATATAATATACGAAATGCCAAAAGAAGAGCCCGTTCCTGTAGACAGTGAAAATGCAGATGACATTTTCGGAGTCAATTTCGAGCCCTTTGATTTCAAACTAAACGAAGAACTCGCAAACAAACCGTCAACCAAGGTGGGAAATGAGAGAGTGACAGTTGAGCCTGAGGGCATAAATGAATTTGCTGAGCCACTCACAACCCTTAACGAAGACGAGGTTGACAAGGCAAGACAAAGAGCAGACTTTGAAATGAAGAAAAAAGCAGCTCTCGACGCTCAGAGAAGATATGCCGAAGCTCAAGCTGAAATGCAAAGAGTTAAAGCCGAGAACGAGGCAAAAAGCAAAATTTACCAAGAAAACACAGAAGATAAAAATCAAGCAAAGCGTGAGCCGTATATTCCTGACTACATGACTGAAATAATAAAGGAAGCCGCAACTGAAACAGCAAACGAAAACGCTACACGCGAAAATGCCGCAAAGCAGGCTGAAGAAGAGGAACGAGCGAGACGCGAGGCGACATTCCAAAGTGCGATGAGCCATTATGAAACCGAACGTTTTAGTACAGAGTATAAGCCATATACTCCACCGACCGAAGAAGCTATTACCGAAAAATTTAAGCCATATACTCCGCCAACCGAAGAAGCTATTACCGAAACTAAAGAGGAAATACACGAAAAAGACGAAGACAATGAGCTTAAGATTTCACGTTCAATGCTTGACCCAACTCCAATCAAGGAAGAATATATCCCCGAGGAGCCCGAAATTAAGGAAGAGAGTGAACCTACTCTCGACTTTGAAGACGGCAAGGCCGAGATGGAATTTGAATTTCAAACCGAAGACGCAGCGGATCCGGAAGCAACATACGCTCCTTCCGAAATTTATTTTGAAGGCGAAACAACGGATGACACCGAAGAAGCGGATGAAGAATCCGAACTTTTCGGAATCGCAGATATTTCAGAAGAATCGGTCTATATAGACGAAACCGAGCTTCCCGAGGAAGATACCGTCGCATCGCCCGAAGAAATCCCTCCCGAAGAGCAAAATCCCGAGGTTAAAGAGCTTCGCAAACTCTTCCCGTTCTTAGACAATAACAGCGAAACCGATACAAGCGTTGATGATATGCCCCCGTTCGACTCCGACGCTCAGTTGTCTGACGAGGAAGAAGCCTCCGATAATTATCAACCGACAGCCTACACCAACGATACAAACGAAGAGGAAGCGGAGGATAAAGAGGAAATCAAGCAAAAATCAATTCCATTTGAACAAAGCCCACTTGCGCGCTTCGTAACTCCAAAAGCTCCCGAGCCTAAGCCCGAGACTGTTTCGGTTCAGGAAAAGCCGGATTATTCGGATTATCAGTTCCCGCCCCTTGATCTTCTTGTTAAAGGCAAGGAAGAAGAGGACTTTAATCAAGAAGAAGAAAAGAATCAAAATGCTGAAAAGCTCGTTGACGCGCTTCTTCAGTTCAATGTGCGAATTTCAATCAAAGGCATTGACCGCGGTCCTCGTATAACAAGGTACGAAATAGTTCCCGCACGTGGAGTTAAGGTACAAGCGGTTACAAACCTCTTTAACGATATAGCGCTTAATCTTGGCGCTGAGGGTATCCGTATGGAAGCTCCCATCCCCGGAAAGTCCGCGATAGGCGTTGAAATTCCCAACAAGAAGCCGAGCACCGTCCTTCTTCGCGACCTCGTTGAATCGGACCAGTTTGTTTGCTCGGATTCCAAAACAATGTCCTGCCTTGGAAAAGACGTTACCGGAAACCCTGTATTTGCCGACATTGCAAAAATGCCTCACGTTCTCGTAGCCGGAGCTACAGGTATGGGTAAATCGGTTTGTATAAACGCAATACTTATAAGTATTCTTTACAAAGCGAAGCCCGACGAGGTTAAATTCATAATGATAGACCCGAAAAAGGTTGAATTTAACGGTTATAACGGTATTCCGCACCTTCTCGTCCCCGTCGTTACTGACGTAAAGCAGGCGGCAGGCGCGCTTATGTGGGCGGTTGAGCAGATGGAAAAAAGATACGACCTTATGGAAGCGCTTGAGGTAAGAAAGCTTGACGCATATAACGAAAAGGTACGCGAAAATCCTGAGCTTGGTGAGCCGCTTCCCAAAATAGTTATAGTCATAGACGAGCTTAACGACATAATGCTCCAGGTAAGAAAGCCCGCAGAAGACCTTATAATGAGCATTGCACAGAAGGCGCGTGCCGCAGGTATACATCTGATAATAGGTACTCAGCGTCCCTCGGTTGACGTTATTACGGGTGTTATCAAGGCAAATATTCCTTCACGTATTTCATGTAAGGTTGCATCCTACAACGACTCTAAGACAATTCTTGAACAGGCGGGTGCAGAAAAGCTTCTTAATAACGGTGATATGCTTTATATTCCGGCGGGAGCTCCGAAGGCGCTCAGAGTTCAGGGTGCGTTCGTTTCCGATGGTGAGGTTGCCGCAATAATGAAATTCTTAAAATCTCAAGCAAAGGGCAATGTATACGACGCTCAAGCACTTGAGGATATTAACCGCGCGGCTCAGAAATGCTCTAAGGGCAAGGGCGGCAGTGACGATTACGGCAATGATGACGACGGGGATGATGAGGACAATTCAGGAATCCTGAACGACCAGCAGTTCCTCGACGCAGTTGAGCTTGCTGTTAAGTCTGGTAAAATATCCACCTCTCTTATACAGCGAAAAATAAGTATAGGCTACGGCAAGGCAGCTAAATTTATAGATTATATGGAAGATATGGGAATTGTCAGTGAGCCTAACGGTCAGAAGCCGAGAGACGTCCTCGTAACAAAAGACGAATGGCATGAAATGCTTTCAAGAAGAAGCCTTGACTGACACAAGGCAGAACGGAGATAAAACAATGATTCTCGTATTACTTGCAGACGGATTTGAGGAAATCGAAGCTCTTACGCCCGTCGATATGTTAAGAAGAGCCGGACTTGACGTAAAAACCGTCGGAATGAACGGAAAAATAGTTAACGGTTCTCATAAAATTCCCATAATATGCGATATTGAGCCGCATGAAGTTGAGCTTGACAAGGTAAGCCTTGTTATCCTCCCCGGCGGAATGCCGGGTTCGCTCAATCTGGATGCATCCCCTTTTACCGACAAAATAATAGCCGCCGTTACTAAAAACGGCGGCAGGATTGCTGCAATATGCGCTGCACCTCTGGTTCTTGGAAGACGCGGATTGCTTGAAGGAAAACGCGCTGTTTGCTATCCCGGCTTTGAAAAGGAGCTTATGGGTGCGACTGTTGTTGAAGCAGGCGTCGTAACCGACGGAAATATAACTACTGCTAAAGGCATGGGTGTTGCCCTTGCGTTCTCCAAAGAGCTTATATCGCTCGTTTGCGGAGATGAAACTAAAAATTCCCTTTCGGCAGCTATCATGGAGGAAAAACAATTATGATAGCAAATACTCAAACACATATTGCATATCGCTGTCCCGAATGCGGTACGGTTATATACGGATTTATAGGAAAATTTGCGCTAAGCGCAAATCTTCTCAGAATAAAATGCTCATGCGGTCATTCCGCGCTGGACGTAAATATTACAAACGACAATAAAATACGTCTTTCCGTACCCTGCATTTTTTGCAAGCAAAATCACAATTTTGTTGTTTCTCAGAACATATTTTTTGGACGTGACATTTTCCTATTAAACTGCCCTTACGCAAACATGGACATCTGCTTTATCGGTGATAAAGGAAAAATTGACAAAGAGGTCATTCGCTCTGGCGAGGAGCTACAGAGGCTTCTTGTTGAACTTGAGGCTGAATCTATAAAGGATATGCAGCCAACCGATATGGAAGAGGATGAGATACTTCCCGACCCGACAGTTTATGACACAATCAGGTTTCTCGTAAGAGAACTGGAGGAGGATAAAAAAATCGATTGCCCCTGCCACAGAGGACGGTACGATTTACGCTTTGCAAAAGGCGGAATAGAGGTTTTCTGCCCCGATTGCGAGGCTGCGTATTTATTTAACACCGAGTCCGTCAGCGCAAGTGAGGAATATCTCTCTGCCGATTCGATTACTCTTACTTAACCGTAATAGTCTACTATGCCCCTATATATTCCAAGCGCAAACAGGTCGGGCGAATTAACCATAAGCTCGGCATCACCGGGATTAGTTATAAAGCCCATCTCAACAAGCACGGCAGGCATATTTGTACGTCTTAAAACGTAAAGTCCGGGGCGCTCAACAATGCCTCTGTTACGTATCCCTGTAACGAGAGTCATTTCTCTTAAAATATCCTCGGCAAGTTCGTAGGACACCTCGGAATTTCTGCTGTATATCAGCGCCTCCGCTCCGTTTGCCCCAGGATTTATTGCAGCATTTGTATGAAGTGAAATGAACACGTCAGCTCCCCAGGCATTAGCCTCGTTCACCCTTGCGGTAAGACTTGACGAATTGGTCGTTCCGAGTATCGTGTCGGGCGTCGGGCGTGAAAGCCTCGGTGTAAAATCGGGATTTTGTGCAAGATAATTATAGAGTCTCATTCCTATATCATAGGTAATATCCTGTTCATAATATCCGTTACCCTCTGCTCCGGTGTTATAATCTCTGGGGTTATGGCCTTGGTCTATGTACACTTTTATCGGCATATCAATCTCCTTAAATAGCTTTTTTATTATTATACGCAAATACCGAAAGGTTTGACTATGAATGAAATGAAAAGACTGCTCAGCTTTGTAAGGCGAGCAGTTGACGATTATAATATGATAGAGGACGGTGACAGGATTGCCGTCGGAGTTTCGGGTGGCAAGGATTCGCTCACCCTGCTCGAAGTTCTCGCAGAAATGCGAAGATTTTACCCTAAGAAATACGAAGTATACGCTGTTACCGTCGATATGGGGTTTGAAGGCTCGGACTTTTCTGAAATTGAAGAGTTTTGCCGCAGAATCAACGTAAAATATACAGTTGCAAAAACAGAAATTGCAAAAATAATTTTTGACGTGCGCAAGGAATCTAATCCCTGCTCCCTATGCTCAAAAATGCGTCGAGGCTCACTTCACGCCGCCGCGCAGGAGCTTGGATGCAACAAGGTTGCCCTCGGACATCATTACGACGATGCAGTTGAAACCTTTATGATGAATCTGTTTTTTGAAGGCAGACTCGGTTGCTTCTCTCCCGTCACATACCTATCAAACAGACAAATAACTCTTATACGCCCTATGATATACGCGCAGGAAAAGGACATTATGTATTTCACACGTAGAAGAACGCTTCCCATTATCATAAGCCCATGTCCCGAGGATCACGCGACAGAGCGAGAAAACATGAAAAATCTTCTCTTAGAGCTTGAAAAAAACAACAAAGGGCTTCGCCACAGAATTTTTACAGCTATGTGCAGAGGAGAAATTGACGGATTTAAAAAAATCGGTAAATATCCCGATGCCGGCCCAATAGAACAATAAGCAATAAAAGGGGCCGTCTCATAGCATTAACAAAATATGAACACTATGTGCAAC
>JAZSGJ010000045.1:0-13227 GCA_045532675.1 Eubacteriales bacterium
TTTATTTTTATATAGATTTGTGTTATAATGATATAATCTGATAGTATACTTGAAAGGTGTTTTTTAATGTCAAATAAATTAGATTGCTGTAAAACAAAGGTAAAGGAACGTCTTGGTAAGGTTGGTGGTCAAGCCGTGCTCGAAGGTGTTATGATGAAGGCAGGAAATCGCACCGTTACTACCTGTAGAAAAGAAGACGGCACGATATTTGTACACGACGGAAGCTTCGTTTCTGTACGTAAAAAACATAAAATACTCAACATTCCTATTTTAAGAGGTGTCATTAACTTCGTCGAAATGATGATCCTGAGCTTTAAAACTCTTGGAGTTTCTGCTGATGCTCTTGAGCTTGATGACGAGAAAGACAAACAGAAAAAAGAAGAAGGAAAAAAGACTACAACCGACCTTGTAATGATACTTGGGCTGATACTTGGAGTTGCCTTAGCTGTTGGTCTTTTTATACTTCTTCCCGGTCTTGTTTCGGATTTTGTTGCCTTTCTTCTTAAAAGATTTGCCGATTACGAAATCAGTGCGACTCTAAAAGCGGTAATTGAAGGAGTAGCAAAGGTAATTATATTTATAGCTTATCTTGCCCTCGTAGCTCTCATGCCCGAAATCAAACGCACATTTATGTATCACGGAGCCGAGCATAAATCGATTGCCTGCTTTGAGTCGGGAGACGAGCTTACACCCGAAAATGCAAAGAAATACACAAGATTCCACCCTCGTTGCGGCACAAGTTTTATGTTCGTCATGATTCTTCTCGGAATCATGGTGGGTATACTTCTAAACAATATATTTCCAAGCCTTAACCGTTTTGCTCTTTCCGCGATAAAACTTCTTATTCTCCCTCTCGTAGTAGGACTTGGCTACGAGTTTATAATGTTTGCGGGTAAGCACGATAACGCAGTTACACGCGCACTCTCCGCACCCGGACTTTGGATGCAGAGAATAACCACCCGCGAGCCCACCGAGGAGATGCTGGAAATTGCTATTATTTCGATAAAATGCGCTCTAAGAGACGATTTTGACGAGTTCAAAGAGTTTTACGAGCTTGAAGATTGGGTAAGTAAGGAATCTGCCGAGCAGGCAGAATCCGAAAACACCGAAGAGAATTCTACACCTGATGCGGAAGGTGAAAACGCGCAGTGAAGCTATTTGACGCTATAGCAAAACTTAAAGCCGCGGGGATTGAAAATCCGGCGTACGACGCGAGGGAAATCTTCAGACATATTGGCAAAATGCCTATTGAAAATCTTATATCAAAAGACGCGGAATCTTCCCTTCCCGAGATTAATGACGCCGTTGAAAGACGGTGCAAAAGAGAACCGCTGCAGTATATAATAGGAACTGTAGATTTTTATCGCGAAACCTATATGGTCACATCCGACTGTCTCATTCCGAGACAGGAAACAGAGCTTCTGGTTGACTATGCAGTTAAGCATCTGCCCGACGGATGTGTGTTCGCCGACCTTTGCACCGGAAGCGGATGCATCGCGATATCTACTCTGAAAAACACGAAGGACACCCGCGCTTTTGCAGTAGATATTTCCGACGGAGCTTTAAGCCTTGCAAAATATAACGCTGAACGCAACCGCGTTTCTGACAGAATGAAATTTATAAAAAAGGACGTTCTCTCGAGCGCGGTAAAAGGAGAATTTTTCGCTGTTATATCAAACCCGCCATACGTCACCCAAAGTGCGTACGAAAGCCTTGAACCCGAAATATACTTTGAGCCGAAAATAGCACTTGTCGCTGAGGACGGGGGGCTTATATTCTACAAAAGAATATTAGAGCTTTACAAGGATAAAATAGACTCACACGGCTTTTTTGCGTTTGAGATAGGATACGACCAAGGAATCTCTCTTAAAGAGATAGCCAATTCGCACGAAATGAGGTGCGAAATAATAAAAGATTATTCGGGCGAAGACAGAATAGCGGTTATACGCAAAAAGTAACCCGACCTGCCACCTTATCATATCATATGATGAGGTGATAAAAATGAAAAAAACTGTTGCTTTGATATTTGGCGGTGAGGGATTCGAACACAAAATATCAGAAATGAGTGCCGCAAATCTTTACGGCATTATTAACGGCGCACATTATGAAATTCTCCCCGTCGGTATATCGAAAGACGGTTATTGGTACATATATAGAGGACGCAAAGACAGAATAATTAACGGAAGCTGGATAGATGACGTAGAAAATCTTATCTCCACCTTTCCGACGAAAATAAACGGCGCCTCGGGATTTATTGCCGAGGGCAGTATAATTTCTGTCGACTGCGCTATTCCCTGCCTACACGGAGACTTTGGTGAAGACGGAATAATTCAGGGCGCCCTCATGGCAGCGGGTATCAGATATATCGGTCAAAGCGTATGTGCCTCTGCCGTTACAAGCGACAAAATATACACAAAGCTTATTGCCGAGCATCTTGGGATTCCTACTGCAAAATGGTCATATTCCACAGCAAAGGATGCAAAGGAAGCAAAGAGGATTGCCGAAGAAAAACTCAGTTATCCCATGTTTATAAAACCCGCCTCCCTCGGCTCATCGTACGGAGCGGCACCCGTTTTTTCCCCAAATGACTTTGAAGCTGTGTATTCCGATGCAATGCGTTACGAAGGAAAAATACTGACCGAGGAGCTTATCTCATTTGAATATGAGATTGAGTGTGCAATGCTTGATGACGGAAGGATTCGATTTTCTCCCGGCGGAAGAGTCCTCTCAAACGGCAACTTTTACGATTACGACTCTAAATACAAAGCCGAGCTTTCTCCAAAAACAGAAGCTTTTTCGGGGAAAGACAGAGAAACAGAAGAAAAAATAACCGAATATTCTGCAATGCTTTCAGAATTTATAGGACTTAAGCATCTTTCGCGAATCGACTTTTTTGTGACAAAAGACAAAGGAATTTATTTCAACGAAATAAACACCTTTCCCGGCATGACAAAAACGAGTCTTTATCCAAGACTTACCGAGGATATGGGAATAAAAAAAGACGGCTTTATGAACCTGTTGCTTGACGGAGTTTGCGGTTATGATAGGCGTATTTGACAGTGGAGCAGGCGGTCTTACCGCAATTGCCGAGATGCGAAAAATCGACCCAACCGTTGATGTTTGCTTTCTTGCAGACTATAAAAACGCGCCCTACGGAACCAAGAGCGAAAGAGAGCTTACACGGCTTGTCAGAGAAGACATTTTCCGTCTTTTATCGGCGGGAGCTGAAAGCGTACTTATGGCATGCTGTACCGCAAGCGCCGTGCATCAGCACCTTCCCGACGGTATGAAAAAAATTACGGTACCGATTATAGCGCCTGCGGCAAGAGAAGCCGCGCGTGTAACAAAACTTGGCAGAATAGGCGTTATCGCTACGGCGGCAACCGTCCGCTCGGGCAGATTTTCAAAGGAGCTTTTCCGCTACGGCAGCGTAAAGGATATATTTGAGCTTCCGACGCAAGAGCTCGTTTCCCTTGTTGAATGCGGTTCCTCGGACAGACATATAAGCACACGCGACAAAGAGTTTTTATATAATATTCTAAAGCCGATAAAAAGCTTCGGAATTGACACTCTTATTCTTGGATGCACGCATTTTTCCCATCTTGAAAGAGAAATAGGAGCCTGCCTTCCGGGAGTGAGGACGGTTAACGCATCTAAAATCGGTGCAAAAGAAATTATGAAAAGAAATTTGGGATACGGAAAAGGAAAAACCGTATATTTATAGATTTAGAATACAAAAAAAGAACGGAGAACAAAAAATGGCTAAATACAGAAGAGGTAGAATTAACGACGCGGTTGCCGAGGAGCTTGCTATCGCTCTCGGTGATGTAAGAGAGCCGAAAGTAGTAAATAATTTTGTAAGCATCACGCGCGCAGATGTTGCGCCGGATTTAAAATATGCGAGCATATACTTTTCCTGCATAGGAGACTCAAAGGAAGCCGCCGAGGGACTTAAAAAATGCACGGGTATGCTCCGGCATCATCTTGCGGTCACTCTGAATCTCCGCATCACTCCAGAGCTTAATTTTATCAAAGACAGCTCAATTGAACACGGAGCAAAAATAGCAAAGCTTCTTGACGAGGTAATGGGAGATGGAAAGGAACACTAACTATAAAAGACTTAACGCAAGGGTGTGCGCCGAGAGAATACTCGAGATAAAAAATCCAATAATTTTTATACACGTCCGTCCCGACGGAGACGCGGTTGGCTCTGCGGCAGCGCTCTCCCTTATATTCAGACAGCTCGGATATTCAGCACCGATAAAATCGGCAGACAAAATACCCGCGCGCCTTTCATTCATTCTTGAAAAGACCGATACTTCGGTTGCAGACACAGTAGAGGGCTACACCCCCGTATCTATTGACACGGCATCGGCATCACAGCTCGGTACACTCTACGATGAAAATAATTTGCCCGTCCTTATGATTGATCATCATGCTGTCGGAGAGCAATACGCCGACGGATATATAGCACCCGATGCGTCAAGTGCCGCAGAGGCTCTTTTCGATATAACGTATGAGCTTGAAAGTATGGGAAAAATCAAATTTTCAAGTGATATCGCATATGCGATTTATACGGCTATGAGCTCGGACACGGGTTGCTTTGCCTATTCAAACGCAACACCGAAAACACACAGATACGCAGCCATGCTTATTGAACAAGGCATAGACGCGGCAGACATAAACCAAAGGCTTTTTCATTCCAAAACTAAGGAGCAGATAAAAGCTGAAGGATATATTTCGACAAAGCTGAGAGTCGCTCTTGGCGGAAGAATCTCATATGCCACATTAAGCTATAAGGAGCTAAAATCTCTCAACCTCGAAGCAGAGCATTTTGACACAGCTATTGATGTTGCGCGCTCGGTCTTCGGCGCTGAGATAGCCTTCGTTATAAAAGAAACCGAACCCGGAAAATATAAAGCCTCACTCCGCTCGACAGGAGCCGACGTCTCAAAGATTGCGATGAAATTCGGCGGAGGAGGACACGTAAGAGCCGCCGGATGCTCCCCCAAAGCAAAAAGCATAAAGGAGGCAAGCGAAATTATTATTTCGGAAATATCAAATATTTTATTAAAGGAGATAAACAAAAAATGAAAAAAGTAAGGAAAGCTATAATACCCGCTGCGGGACTAGGCACAAGAATGCTGCCGATATCGCACGCAGTACCAAAAGAAATGCTCCCGATAGTTGATCTGCCGGCAATTTACTACCTCGTTGAGGAAGCAGTAAAGAGCGGAATCGAGGATATACTTATTATCACAAACAGAGACAAGGACGCCATGGAGGATTTCTTCGACCTTTCGATTGAATACAGAGAAGCTCTTCTTGCAAAGGGAAAAACCAAAGAAGCAAAAAAGCTTTACGATATCGCGAATATGGCGAACGTATATTTTCTCAGACAGAAGGAAACCAAAGGTCTCGGGCACGCTGTTGGCAGAGCCCGTTCATTCGTCGGTGACGAGCCCTTCCTCGTTCTTTACGGAGACGATATTATATTCTCCGAAACTCCCGTCTGCCGCCAGATGACAGATGTGTATGAAAAATACGGAAAATGCGTCGTGGGCGTTAAGCCCGTGCCTAAGGCTGACCTTGCAAAATACTCTTCTCTTAAGGTAGAAGCGATTGACGGAGAGGAAAGAGTTGCATACTGCACCGACATGATAGAAAAGCCGAAGCCGGGCGAGGAATTTTCAAACCTTTCGATTCTCGGGCGCGTTCTTCTTACCCCGGATGTGTTTGATGTTATAGATTCACTTCAACCCGGCGCGGGCGGTGAAATTCAGCTTACCGACGCTATGGCGAAATTTGCGCGCACAGAAGGAATTTACGCACTCGAATTTGAGGGTAACAGATTTGATTTAGGATCAAAGGTAGGATTTTTAAAGGCTAATATAACGAAGGGACTTTCACATCCCGAGACATCGGACGAGCTTAAAGCATTTCTTAAAGAAATCATAGAAACTGTATAACAGCCATTATGGAAATAAGACGTTCACTGACGCGAGATACGGAAGAAATCGCAATTCTTGAAAACGAAATATTTCCCGACCCATGGAGTGAGGCAGATATAACAGCCCTTATTTCCGTCGCTGGAAGTATGTGCTACTCCGCGCTCTCCGACGGTAAGATTATCGGATATCTCATAGGACGGCAGATAACACCCGAGGGAGAAATATACCGATTAGCCACCGCAAAAAATTACAGAAGGCGCGGTGTTGCCTACAAACTTCTTGACTATACCGTTAAAACCGAGAGAGGACGCGGTCTTGAAAGTCTGTTTCTCGAGGTGCGCGAAAGGAATCTTCCTGCAAGGAATCTTTACAAATCTTACGGCTTCCGTGAGATTGGCGTAAGAAAAAATTACTATAAAAGCCCAGACGACAACGCTATAATAATGCTTCATTCACACGAAGCGGATATTTAGGATACACATATGAAAATACTTGCTTTTGAAAGCTCTTGTGACGAAACGAGCGCCTCCGTAGTTGAAAAGGTTGAACACGGATTTAAAATAAAATCGAATATTGTGGCATCGCAGATAGAAACACACAGGCTTTACGGCGGCGTAGTTCCCGAAATCGCAAGCAGAGCGCATATAGAAGCAATCTCAGATATAACCTACGAGGCGCTTGACGCGGCGTGCGTCGGTCTTGATGAAATCGACCTTATAGCCGTTACGGCAAATCCCGGACTTATCGGAGCGCTTCTTGTGGGAGTTAACTTTGCGAAGGCTCTCGCATACGCAAACGGTATTCCCCTCGTTGCAGTCGACCATATAAAAGGTCATATCGCCGCAGCGTATCTTACCGAGGATGACGGAGAGTCACCTAAGCCGCCTTTTATCGCGCTTGCGGCATCGGGCGGACACACCGCGATATACGAGGTCAAAGACTACACCGACCTTAAGCTTATCGGAACGACGAGAGACGACGCGATAGGCGAATCCTTTGATAAAATCGGAAGAATGATAGGAATACCCTACCCCGCGGGAGCAGGCTTTGACCGCCTTAGCACCGAGGGCTTTATTCTCGCAACGGGTGATACCGAAAATTTCTACGCGAAATACAAAAAATGCGAGGCTTATAAAGACCCCGCGATGGCGCTTCCCTCCC
Source organism: Eubacteriales bacterium (assembly GCA_045532675.1). Classification (GTDB taxonomy): domain Bacteria; phylum Bacillota; class Clostridia; order Oscillospirales; family CAG-272; genus UBA1740. Next base: position 7,113 of record JAZSGJ010000045.1, read on the forward strand.
CTGCCCTTACGGGAGATGTGCTTGACTTCTCCTTCTCAGGACTCAAGACGGCGGCAATAAATCTTCTTCACAGATACGAGCAAAAGGGAGAGGAGATAAACAAACCGCTTTTCGCCGCAAGATATACCTACGAGGCGGTTGAGGCGGTTGCAAAAAAGCTCTCTCTTGCTCTAAAAAAACATAACGGATATAACCTTGTTGTGTCGGGCGGAGTTGCGGCTAACTCGCATCTTAGGAGAAGACTCGCCGATGTAGCACGGGAAAACGGAACAAAAATTTTCATTCCACCGTTAAAGCTATGCGGAGATAATGCCGCAATGATAGCAGCCGCGGGATATTACGAATATGAGAGAGGTAACTTAGCCGACCTCTCGCTTAACGCAAGCGCGCTTGACTCAATTAATTAAGAAAGGCAGAAAGCTATGGAAAGTATTGATAAAGTTCACGGAGTATTTGAAAGAAGAATATACGACTCCCCGAAGCCCAATGTCTCAAGCGCGGTAATAAAGAGGCTTCCGAGATATCACCGATATCTTGGCGAGCTTTTGCGCGATGGAAAGCTCAGAATATCGTCAGCCGAGCTTTCACGCCTTATGAGCGTTACCGCATCCCAGATAAGACAGGACCTGAACTGCTTTGGCGGATTCGGCCAGCAGGGATACGGATATAACGTAAAATATCTTTACGGAAAAATAAGCGAGCTGCTTGGAGTTGACGAGGGATACCGCGCTGTTATCATTGGCGCGGGCAATCTCGGTAAGGCCCTCGCGGCAACTCACATGTTCGAGCGCAGAGGAATCGGGAGGGTTGCTATGTTTGACGTTGACCCCAACATTGTTGACACCGAAATATACGGCATACCCGTTTACCATATAGACAAGCTTGAAGAATTTTGCAGAATAGAAAAGGTTGCGATAGGCGTTCTCACCGTTCCAAAGGAAGCCGCATACGACGTTTCATACGCTATGATTCGCGGAGGGGTAAAAGGAATATGGAATTTTGCAAATATGGAGCTTAAGATAAAAGAGCCGGGCGTCATAGTTGAAAATATACACCTTGGCGACTCACTCATGAAGCTTTGCTACGAAGTAAAAACCGATAGCGAAAAGGTAGGCAAAAGATGACAGAATACGATATCTTCCCTCTTGCCGTCTGTGACACGGATGCTTTTTCCGAAGCGTCGAAGGAGGAGCTTCGCGTTTTGCTTGCGCTTATAGAATACTCGGGAAGATTCACTGATACCGACGAGCTTGCAAAGCGTGCTAAAACCTCAAAGGCAAGATGCGCGGCGGCGCTCGTTTTCTGGCAGGAGGCAAACGTAATACACGAATCGGATGACCGCCCGAAAATCACCGATGAATTCGAAGAGAGAATAAAATCCGGAGAAATACGCGAATCCGAAGCAAAATCCGTTGCTAAAAGCATAAGAGACGCCGGACTTGCCGATATGATAGCCGAATGCGCAGCTCTTATGGGCAGAGCGGCTCTTAATACCGCGGAAATAAAAAGTCTCACCGCCCTTTACGAACAATACGGACTTTCGGTGGAATACATAGTTACCCTCGGAGCATATCTTGCCGAGCATGGCAAACTTACCGTCACCAAGCTTATAAACAAAGCAATAAAGCTTACAGAAAGGGAAATTGACACGCCTCTAACTCTTGAAGCTTATATAGTGGAAAGAGAAAGCGACAGCGAAGCGGAAAGAGAGTTCAGAAAGCTCTTTGGAATTTATAACAGAGCTCCCTCAAAAACCGAAAAGGAATGCTTCAAAAAATGGAGCAAGGATTATGGATATTTCACGGAAATCGTCGGAGAGGCCTATGACATTGCCGTAACCTCGGCAACGCGCGGGCACCTTTCCTATGCGGACAAGCTCCTCACTCGCTGGTTTGAAGCAGGATGCAGAACTCTTGCGGAATGCAAGGAGCTCTATCAAAAGGACGAGGAAGAAAAGAAGGCTAAGAAAGTCGAGGCGAAAGAAAAAAAGACTTCCCCGAAGCCTACGCAGCGTTACGGAAATTTCGACCCCGACGAAGCCTTTCTCAAAGCGCTTGAACGCAGCTACGGACCGTCGGAATCCAATAAAGATTAACGGAGGTTAGAGTTATAAAATGTACGCTAAAGAAAATTACCGCAAGGTAAAGGAAATTATAGAGTCAAGAAGACTTCAGGCAATAAGTGATGCCGATGCAAAGAATATAGAGGTTGCCGCAATGTCCGAGGATATAAGAATTATAGACAGTGAGCTTCGCGGAGTAGGACTTCTTCTTTTCAAAACGGCATGCGACGGTGGCGACATAAAACCTATAAGAGAGCGCAACCTTTTCCTCGGGGAAGAAAGACGCAAGGCTTTTAAAAAGCTTGGGCTTCCCGAAGATTACACCGAGGTTAAATATACCTGCCCCGAATGCTCTGATTCCGGATTTGTCGGCACTCGTATGTGCAAATGCTTCCGCGAGATGCTGATAAAAGAAAATATAAAATCCTCCGGAATGGGTACTCTTATTGAAAAGCAGTCGTTTGATAACTTCGACCTTTCAAGATACAAGGACGACGCCGATGTATACGGCAAAATGAAGAACACTTTCAAATTTGCAAAAAAATACGCCGAGGATTTTGAAAATTCACCGTCGACTATGCTCCTTATAGGAAGCACGGGTACAGGCAAAACGCATATTTCAACAGCCATTGCAAAAACGGTTATAGAAAAAGGCTACGAGGTTCTTTACGACAGCGCTCAAAATATTATTTCCGCCTTTGAGAACGACAGGTTTAGAAGCGGATACGGACATTACGAGCCCGAGGGCGATAAGTATTTTGAATGCGATCTTTTGATAATTGATGACCTTGGAACCGAGTTCGTAAATCAGTTCACCGTATCTTGCCTTTATAACCTTATTAATACAAGACAGAATAAAGGACTTCGCACTATTATTTCAACGAATCTTTCACACAATCAGATTACCGCGAAATATGAAGACAGAATATACTCGCGAATTATAGGCAAAGATTCTAAAATTCTTCAATTTATCGGCAAGGATAACCGTTTAGGTGTTTAACCCTAAAATTTTTAAAGGCTTATAAATTAAAGGCGCCGTGTCAGTGACACAGCGCCTATTATTTTTCATTAATATCTCTTAGCCCGGAAGCTCATCTGATTTGAACAAATCAGAAAGAGTCTGCAGGTAGGCTGACTTCCTAGAAGCAAGCTCACTGTAAACAGTACGCACATCAAAGCTCCAATTATATACTGCAATCACAGAGGACCACCTGTCGGCAGTACAGTTGAAGTGGATACCTATACCGTCCTCAAATGACTTATCAAACGCAGAACGAACGTTCGAACGAATGTAACGAAGCATATCAACCGTACCTGCGCTACCGTCAGCAACGTCATACTGAAGCTTGAAGTTGTAGTACTGAGTAAGAATATCGTTAGAGTCTGTATCTTTGCTGTCTCCGCGGAACTCAGACTGATAGTTAAGGAATGCTGTGCACTCTGCAAACTTTCTGGTTGCAGAAGAGATTGCACCGGGGCGTCCAACGTTATGAATAGCGGTAAGGTAGTTCTCATCGCTTCCCTCTTCTACTTCGTGATAAAGCGGAACAGGAACAACACCGAAGCCTGCATTGGATTTAAGCTGCTGATAACCTTCATACTCAAGAGAACCAACCTGAATTATGCTACCGAAAAGAACCTTGTTCTCAACGAACTCTTTACGGATACGAATGTGAGCAAGTACGTTGTCAACCTTCTTAGGATCGTAAACTACGCCCGTCTGAACAATAAGATTCTTTATTGCATCAAACAAGCTGTAAAGTTGAGGAGACTCTTCGGGATATACGTACTTACCCTTCTCGTCATCCCATTCGATAACCTCGATATTGGTTGTGTAAAGAACTCCACTTGCGGGAATACCGTTACACAAAGCAAGACCAAGCGTATCACCAAGGTTCTTAACACCGTCTTTGTTTGTGTCATCGTATACCTTCGCGCCGTATTCAATAACCTTGTTATACGTCCACTTTTTGTCTTTTACTTCAAGATAGAAGTCCTCGATAGTAAAATCACCGTCTCCGTCTAGGTCGCCTGTTATCTCAGCACCGTTAGCCTCAAGAAGACCGATGTGAACGGGAACAACGTAGAACGCACGAACGAGGTCAATGAAATAGTCGGATGCAAGTATGTACATCTTATCCTCGTTAAGCGTAGTTGACTGCATGTATTCATACATGTAACCAACCGAATATCCGTCTGCGTCGTATTCCTGATACCAATCGTCCTCAAGGAACTCAAAATAGTTAGCGCCCTGATAGTTGTACTTAGTGGACTTAAGGTTAGCGAAGGTACCCTTAAGAGACGCACCCATAAGGTCATACTGAAAGTTACAGTACATATCCGGAATCTTTGTTGAACCGGAGTTAACGTCTGTCTGCATGATATGGATCGTATCACCCCACCCGTGATCATCATCATCATCATAGTACTGATAGGTTACGTTGATATTAGTCTCAATAGCAGCCATAGCGTTTCTGTCCGCAACCATCGTATCGATTTCCTCAATAGCTTTGGAATCTTCACCTGCGAGATAGCGCTGACACATAGATGTTAGTGACTGGCTGTCAGAAGCGTGAGACATCTGGAAAAGAAGCTGAACTGGATCATCGTCAGCCCAAGGATACTCAACTACTTCATCGTCGTCTTTAGGCATATTTGTGCCGCACTTGTCGCACTTGCCGTCTTCATCAGCATCCTCATGAGAGCACTTAGCTGACATTGTCTCGCCGCAATTATCGCACTTGTTGTCCTTGTTTGTGTCAACGTGAGACTTGCAATCGTCATTACCGCCGCCACCGCATGAAGTGAACACGCCAGCTACGCCAACAAGCATGAGCACAGCAAGAAGAAGACAAAAAATTCTTTTCTTCATGATTTTCTCCTTTTTAATTTACCGTAGATTTTTTGACCCGATAGACACGGCAGGTAAATCGGGCTGCAAAGCTTTGTGTCACCCTTTCAAAAGCCTCAATGAAGTTGCTTTGTTGCAGAACTCGCCTCTCGCCGAGGCGAGCAAGGGATAGACTGCATAGAAGTGTAGCCACGCTACTTTATCGTGACCTATGATACCACAAATTTGAAATTAAGTCAAGATGGATAATATGTATAAAAAGAATTTCTACTATTTTTACAATTTTTTTACTTTGTCTTTGTGCATAATGACTATTTAATTATTAATAAATTATACATTGCTTTTTAATAGCTTTATAAGTGATGCCGCCTCGCATCCGAGAGACTCGGGCTTTTTGTCTGGCATAAACTCGAGAAGAAGGTATCTTTCCCCCTCAAAACAGCCAAGATAATCCTTCCAAAGAGCAATGCCTTTTTCAAGCGGGGTGGCTACTCCTCCTTCGTAATAAAACACGTGCAGATTGACAACGTATTTTGATATCCTTGTTGCATATTCAATATTTTTTTCGTGCTCTGCCGACACGCTTGGCTGCCAATACATACGGAATGCCGGAGAATTAACGCTCTCCATAAGTTTGAGCGCGCCTTCAACAGAGTTCGTAAAGGAGTTCTTATGACATTCCATACACAAAACGACTCCTTCACGCTCCGCTATTTGCGCCGCACGTTTTGCTTCGCTTATAATAGAACTTCTTTCATCCTCGCTCATAACCTCGTAATTCTTTTTTCCGCACCAGAGGCGCAAAACGTTTGTTCCGAGAATTTTAGCTGCCTCTATGTACTTTGGAAGCTCATCAACCGAATCAACTCCAAATTTGAAATATGTTCCGTAAGAGGAACATACGATTCCCGACTCTTTTTGCATTTTAGCAATGTTTTTCAGTTTTTCTACGTCATCTTTAGGAGCGTGAACATCACTTCCCCACTCAATTGCGGAAAGTCCCGCTTCCTTAGTTATTCTGATTACTTCTTCCGCTGAAAGCTCACGGAATGATACCGAAACAACACCAGACTTTAACATATATAACTCCTTTTTGGTTTTTACTTAATTATACCAAAAAATTTTCTAAAAGTCAATATTGCATTTACTCCTTGCTTATGGTATAATTTTTTTGTTAAACCTAAGAAGAGGAAAATACAATG
>JAZSGJ010000080.1:0-22341 GCA_045532675.1 Eubacteriales bacterium
TAATTGGCTTTCCGCGGCGTCCGTTGTCGATAAGAGCGTCAACGAACTCCTGAAGCATTCTCTTTTCATTTCTTATAATGATGTCGGGAGCGTTCATCTCAATGAAACGCTTCAAACGGTCGTTTCTGTTAATAACTCGTCTGTAAAGATCGTTAAGGTCGGACGTTGCAAATCTACCGCCGTCAAGCTGAACCATCGGACGTATATCCGGGGGAAGAACGGGGATAGTATCAAGTATCATCCACTCGGGGCGGTTGCCTGATTTTCTGAATGCCTCAACAACCTCAAGTCTTTTTATAAGCTTTGCTTTTTTCTGGCTGGACGCGTCAACGAGCTTTTCGCGAAGCTCGATGGAGAGCTTATCAAGGTCGATATCGCGAAGAAGCTCGCGAACCGCCTCAGCGCCCATTCCCGCCTTGAAATCGTCCTCATACTTTTCTCTTGCGCTCTTATACTCAGCGTCGGTAAGAAGCTGCTTTTGCTCAAGGGGAGTATTTCCGGGATCGATAACTATATATCTTGCGAAATAAAGAACTCTCTCAAGAAGCTTCGGAGATATATCAAGAAGTATTGACATTCTTGAAGGAATAGCTCTGAAATACCAAATATGTGACACGGGTGCGGCAAGCTCGATGTTACCCATGCGCTCGCGGCGAACCTTTTTGGTGGTTACCTCAACTCCGCACTTCTCGCAAACCTTGCCCTTGAAGCGAACTCTTTTATACTTTCCGCAAAGACATTCCCAGTCCTTTGACGGTCCAAAGATCTTTTCGCAGAAAAGACCGTCTCTTTCGGCTCTCTGAGTACGGTAATTTATCGTCTCAGCCTTAGTGACCTCGCCGTGTGACCAGGAGCGTATCATCTCCGATGAGGCAAGGCCTATCTTGATTGAATCAAACGGATTTCTTTCCATGAATTTATATCAAGCGATGCCGCGTTTCGCGGCATACGCCCTTTCCCTTCTGTAAAAATTATTCCTCGTCGATGCCGAAATCGTCACTTCTGTCGGATTCGTCATCATAGCTGTACTCTTCTTCAAATTCTCCAAGCTCGTCGCTCTCACCGTCGTAATCGTCGGTGAAGTCATCCTCGCCCTCTTCTGCGGGAGCAAGCTCGGCTGCCTCAAAGCTTGACGTGTCATCAATTGTCGCGTAAACGGGAGCGTCATCCTCGAATACGTCGGAAAGCTCGATTTCCTCACCTGCCTCGTCAAGAACCTTGATGTCAAGACAAAGCGCCTGAAGCTCCTTAACAAGAACCTTGAAGGATTCGGGAATACCGGGAGTAGGAATATTCTGACCCTTGAGTATAGCCTCAAAGGTTCTGGTACGTCCGGTCATATCGTCTGATTTAACCGTAAGTATTTCCTGAAGAGTGTAAGCTGCGCCGTATGCCTCGAGCGCCCAAACCTCCATCTCTCCGAAACGCTGACCGCCGAACTGCGCCTTACCGCCGAGGGGCTGCTGCGTTACGAGGGAGTACGGACCGATGGAACGCGCGTGAATCTTATCGTCTACGAGATGGTGAAGCTTGAGATAGTACATTACGCCGACTGTTACGGGGTTGTCGAAGGGGTCGCCCGTGCGTCCGTCGTAAAGAGTTACCTTACCGTCGATAACCTTAAGTGTTTCTTTCGCCATAAGCGAGCGGAGCTTATCGTCGTCGTCAACAACCTCTTGGTCAACTCTCTGAAGATCCTTCGCGCCGTCCTCGCGGATAACCTCCATGAATACCGCCTTACCGCGAACACTCTCGCCCGGACGGATATCACGGGTATAGTTTGCGCGGCGAAGCATCTCAAGAATGTCGGTCTCCTTTGCGCCGTCAAATACGGGTGTCATTATCTTGATACCGAGCTTTCTGCACGCGATACCGAGATGCACCTCAAGCACCTGACCGATGTTCATACGTGAAGGGACGCCGGGGGGGTTAAGAACTATATCAAGAGGAGTTCCGTCTGCAAGGAAGGGCATATCCTCGGGGGGAAGGATTCTTGAAACGACACCCTTGTTACCGTGGCGGCCAGCCATTTTGTCTCCGACGGAGATCTTTCTCTTCTGAGCAACGTAAACGTGAACTACTTTGTTGACACCGGGTGCAAGATCGTCCGAGTTATTGCGGTCGTAAATCTTAACATCTACGACTACGCCGTACTCACCGTGACGCATCTTAAGCGATGAGTCCTTGACCTCACGAGCCTTTTCACCGAAGATTGCGCGAAGAAGTCTTTCTTCGGGCGTAAGCTCAGTCTCACCCTTGGGAGTTACCTTACCGACGAGGATATCGCCGGCTCTTACTTCGGTGCCTATTCTGATTATGCCGTCGTTATCGAGGTTCTTTATCATATCCTCTGAAACGTTGGGTATTTCGCGTGTGATTTCCTGAGTTCCAAGCTTGGTATCACGCGCTTCGATTGTATATTCGTCAATATGGATTGAAGTATAAACGTCATTACGAACGAGATTCTCGTTAAGAAGAACGGCGTCCTCGTAGTTATAACCCTCCCAGGTCATAAATCCGATAAGAGCGTTCTTACCGAGTGAAATCTCACCGTTTGAGGTTGCGGGGCCGTCTGCAATTACCTGTCCTGCCTCAACGCGCTCGCCCGCCAGAACGATGGGGCTCTGGTTAACACAGGTTGACTGGTTGGAGCGCGTATATTTAATAAGATGGTAAACGTCTTTGCGTCCCGAGTCGGTAAGGATAACGATTTCGCTGCCGCCAGCGCGCTCTACGATACCGCCTTCCTTTGCAACGACAACGGCTCCGGAATCGACAGCAGCCTTATATTCCATACCCGTTGCGACGATAGGAGAATCGGTAACCATAAGCGGAACCGCCTGCTTCTGCATGTTTGAACCCATGAGCGCACGGGTGTTGTCGTCGTTTTCAAGGAAAGGAATACAGCCCGCAGCGACTGAAACTGCCATTTGAGGACATGCATCCATAAGGTCAACGTCCGTGGGCTCAACCTCAATGAACTCTGTTTTATATCTTGCGATAACCTTCTTGTTTTTGAAGTAACCGTTTTCGTCAAGCTGCTCGTTTGCCTGAGCAACTACGTTGTTATCCTCTTCATCCGCCGTGAGATAAACAACCTCGTCGGTAACGCGTCCGGTTATTTTGTCAACGACTCTGTACGGAGCCTTAAGGAATCCGTAATTGCTTATCTTAGCGTAGGAAGCAAGATATGAAATAAGACCGATGTTAGGACCTTCGGGAGTTTCTACGGGGCATATGCGTCCGTAGTGAGTATAGTGAACGTCACGAACCTCGAACGAAGCTCTGTCTCTTGAAAGACCGCCGGGACCAAGTGCTGAAAGACGGCGCTTGTGGGTAAGCTCTGCGAGGGGGTTGTTCTGGTCCATGAACTGTGAAAGAGGAGAGGATCCGAAGAACTCGCGGATAGCGGTAGCCACGGGGCGTGTATTAATAACCGTCTCGGGTCTTAAGTCATCCATGTCGTGAACAGACATTCTCTCTTTTACAATCTTGTCCATTCTGGACATACCGATTCTGAGCTGGTTCTGAAGAAGCTCTCCGACGCATCTTAAACGGCGGTTGCCGAGATGGTCGATATCGTCGGTATCACCGATTCCGTGCGTAAGGTTGAAAAGATAGTTAACCGAAGCAAAGATATCTTCCTTCGTTATGTGCTTGGGGCAAAGCTCCGCAATGCGCTCTTTTACGCTCTTCTTAATGTACTCGCATCTCGCGTCACTCGAAAGCGATTCTGCATCGGCAGCGGCAATTATCTCTTGAAGAATGGCAAATCTTACCTTCTCTCCCGCTTTAACTCCGCAATCGGAAAGGTCGTAGCCGAGAATAAGCTCAGGGCGCACGGTGTTGTTTCCAAACACCTTAACGTCTCTTCCCTCTTCGGTTCTTACCGTAACCTCGTTAACAAGGCTGTCCTCGATTGCCATAGCAATCTCACGGGTGACTGCCGTACCCTCTTCGGCGACTATTTCGCCGGTCATGGGATTTACAACGGTAGAAGCAAGGGTAAGGCCCTCGATTCTCTTACCGAGAGAAAGCTTCTTATTGTATTTATATCTACCGACGGAAGCAAGATCATATCTCTTCGGGTCGAAGAATAGATTGTTTACGAGGATTTCCGCGCTTTCAACGAGCGGGGGCTCGCCGGGACGGAGTCTCTTGTATATCTCCTTAAGTGCTTCATCACGGAAGGACGTTCCGTTTTCCTCAGCAAGTGAGGTGCATTCGTCCTTTGCCATCGTGGTGATGAGCATTTCCTCTTCACCGAACATCTTGATAAGAGCCTCGTTTGAATCCTCGCCCGCCGGGCAAAGAGCTCTTACGAGAATGCTTATCGGAATTTTACGGGTTTTGTCTATTTTAACATAGAATACGCCGAACGCGTCGGTTTCATATTCAAGCCATGCGCCTCTGTAAGGGATGACCGTAGCAGTGAAATTATGCTTACCCTGCTTGTCAACCTCGTCGCCGTAATAAATGCCGGGGGAACGGACAAGCTGAGAAACGATAACGCGCTCCGCTCCGTTGATAACGAAGGTACCGTTATCGGTCATAAGCGGGAAATCGCACATGTAAACCTGTGCCGTCTTAAGCTCGCCCGTGGTCTTGTTCACAAGGCGAACACCCACCTTCATGTGAGCGTCGTAGGTTGCCGTCCTGTTCTTACATTCCTCTACCGAATATCTTGGTTTAGGGTCAATTGTATAATCTGTGAATTCAATAGCAAGATTACCCGTATAATCTACTATAGGAGACACGTCTCGAAGAACCTCGTTAAGTCCCTCTCTGAGAAACCACTCGTAAGAGTCCTTCTGCACCTCAATAAGATTTGGCATATCGGTAGCGGCTTCAATTTTAGAAAAGCTCATTCTTACGTTTTTGCCAAGCTTCTGGGGTTTAAGCATAAAATGAATCACTCCATTCCTGAAAATTTACAATGGGAATACGTTTTTTGCTAAAAATGCATAATAGCAAAAATAACAAAAAATCCTTTTATTTTGTTGTTTTTTTGGGCATTTTGATGAATGCATCCTAAAAAAAGGGCAGAAATCCCCCATAATAAATGCGATTATAGTGCAGTATAATATTATAACAATAAAAAATCAATTTGTCAAGCCTTTTTTGAAACTTTTTCAACTTTTTTAAAATTTTCCGGAACGCCAGTGTGCCGTCCCCGACGGTCCCAATACAAATGTGGTGTCTCAAATGTAAAAAATTGAGACACCAAAAAATTTAATAAGGGGACAGTCAGATTTGAGGAAAAAGCGTCGTTTTTCAAGGCGAGAGGCGTATTCTCATACGTTGAAGCTTGAAAACGGCGGTAGAAAAAGTCTATAAAAAGAAAAGAAATCCGCAGGATTTCATCATTATGCTGTCTCATTTGCGTTTTTGCTGCATTTGAGTCTTTTTTATTTTATTCTTAGACTTTTTCGGTTTTACAAAATGTGACAGGCCCTTTCTATTCCCTTTCCTCGTACGTAAGTCTGAACGCTTCCGCGGCAAGTCTCAATCCCAGCGAAAAGCCCTTCGCAAACGTCTCTTCTCGCTCTTCGCAGAAAACCTCGTTGTAGCCGTCAATCAACCTCGACAGCATTGACTTCTCTTCTTCACAAAGCACCTCGTTTAATTTATCAACTCCGTCAGAAATACGACCCCATAGTTTTGTGCAAGCCTTGTCGTTTGCTCCCGGCTCTTCCGCAGGTCTATATTACCGTACCATAAATTTTGAGTGCTGTTCATTTTCGTTTCTCCTTATTACAACAAATAAATTGTTATACCTATATTATACAACTTATAAACTGTATGATTTAATCTGCTTAATGTACAAAAAAATAAACTATTTACAAGTCGTTAATTAGGAGAATTGACATGTATTTTTATCAAAGATTAAGAGATTTGCGCGAGGATGCCGATAAAAGCCAAACAGATATTACAAAGATTCTTGACATGAAACAGCAACAATATGCAAGATACGAAACGGGCCTGCAAGAAATTCCACTTCATCATTTTATTGCTCTTTCAAAAGACATAATTCACACACCGCAATTATTTTTTGTATTTTTCAATTCCCTCAAGAAACAGGTCGCCGCCGTGGGAATCGTAGGTGACGATAGCGTAAAAATCCTTAACTTCAAGGCGGCGCACCGCCTCTGTTCCAAGGTCCTCGTACGCCACGGTCTCGCACTCCTTCACAGCCTCGGATATAGACGCCGCTGCGCCTCCGATTGCGGAGAGGTAAACGGCTCCGTATTTTTTGAGAGACTCTTTAAATTCCCCGCTCCTCGGCCCTTTTCCTATCATAACCTTGAGCCCGCGCTCAAGAAGCGGCTCGGAATAGGCGTCCATTCTGTAGCTTGACGTCGGTCCTGCCGAGCCTATAACCCTGCCCGGCTTTGCGGGTGAGGGTCCGACGTAGTATATGCATGCCCCCGAAATATCAAACGGAAGCTCGCCCCCGTCGGCAATAAGCTCACAGAGCCTTTTATGTGCGGCATCCCTGCCCGTGTAAACCGTTCCGCTTATTTTAACAGCATCTCCCGCGCGGAGTTTTTCTATTTCCCCGTAATATACGGGACATTTAAGCTCTATCATAAGCCACCTCAGATTTCACAGCATTTATGCCTTGCCGCATGGCACTGAATATTAACGGCAACAGGCAGGCTCGTTATATGGCAGGGATAGACGTTAACCTTCACCGCAAGGCAGGTTTCTCTGCCGCCGAATCCCATAGGGCCTATACCCGTGTTATTTATTAAGTCAAGAAGCTCGCCCTCAAGAGCGCGCGCTATCGGGTCGGGACTCTCGTCGTCTATCTCACGAAAAAGCGCTTCCTTCGCCATGAGCGCGCACTTTTCAAAGGTTCCGCCGATACCGACGCCGACGACAATCGGCGGGCAGGGCTTGCCGCCCGCATCCCTCACAGTGTCAACGATAAATTTTTTCACTCCCTCAATACCGTCGGAGGGAATAAGCATCTTTACAGCCGACATATTTTCACTTCCCCCCCCTTTTGGAGCAACCTCGATTCTGAAAAGGTCTCCGGGGGTCATTTTTATATGTACCACGGCGGGGGTATTATCCTTGGTGTTCACTCTGTCAAGCGGATGGCGCACGACTGATTTTCTGAGATATCCCTCGGTATACGCGCGGCGCACTCCGTCGTTTACCGCCTCGTATATATCCCCCTCGAAAACAACCTCTGAGCCTATAGTCAGAATAACAACCGAAACGCCGGTGTCCTGACAGAGCGGAAGATGCTTTTCCCTTGCCAGAAGGTCGTTTTCTATTATCTTTTCTATTACCTCTTTACCAAGAGCAGATTCCTCTTTATCCTTTGCGGATTTCAGTGCGGAAATCATATTTTCGGGAATACTCTCGCATGCGTCGATAAACAAATCCCGCACTCTGTCGCTCACGGTTTTCAAATCTATTTTTCTCATTTTTTTACCTGCGTAAGTGATTTTATATAACGTTCAAGGCGGCAAAGACCGTCGGTAACGTTTTCGCGTCGGGTAGCAAGGTTAATGCGGATAAAGCTTTCGCCGCCCCTGCCATATTCAACACCGTCCGAAACGTAAAGACCGGTTTTTTTCCGCAAATCTTTTGCAAATTCCTCAGAATTTTCGGTATATGCCGAAACGTCCGTCCAGAGAAGATAGGTAGCCTCGCTGAGTGCAGCTCTAACTCCGGGAATATTGCTTTTTATATAATCAACGGCGTATTTTTTGTTTTCAAATATATATTTGTTAACAGCGTCAAGCCACTCCCCCCCATGGCGGTAAGCGGCAATATTCGCGTCTATGGCAAAGACGTTCGGCTCGCCAACCTCGTCGGTGTTTATTCCCCGCCACGCTCTGTGCCGCAGAATCGGATTTTTTGCGATAACGCAAGCCGACTGAAGTCCCGCAAGGTTAAACGCCTTTGATGCCGCAACGCAGGTGAGCGAGATATCTGCGCACACCTCACTTGCCGAGGCAAAAGGAATATACGTTGTACCGGGAGCTGTTACCGAGCAATGAATCTCGTCCGAGATTATGATGACTCCGTGCCTTTTGCATAATTCTCCGATTTTCGCGAGGGTTTCCCTGTCCCATATCTTTCCGACGGGATTATGTGGGTTGCAGAGTATCATAAGCGAGGTCTGCGGATCTCGGAGCTTTTCTTCAAGGTCGGAAAAATCAATTCCGTACTCCCCGTCCTCGCAAACGAGGTCGCTCGAGATAACATTGCGTCCGTTGTTCAGTATAGAATTATAAAAAATATTATACACGGGTGCTTGGATAAGCACGTTTTCGGAGGGTTCGGTGAATTTTCTGACCATCGAGGATACAGCCGCGACGATGCCGTTTGAATACACCATCCACGTAGGGTCGAATCGGAATCCGTGACGCTTGTGCCAGAAGTCAGAAATACTGTTAAAATACTCGTCTGGCACTGTAGAGTAGCCGTATATTCCCCTCTCGGCAACGCGCATTATGGCATCCTTTACCGCAGGCGCGGTCTCAAAATCCATATCCGCAACCCACATCGGAAGCTCACCGTCTCCGACGTCCCATTTCAGCGAGCCGGTATTTCTTCTGTCTGCAACCTTATCAAAATCAAACTTCATATTCCGGATTACCTTTCGGTAGTTATCTTTGTTTTATTAGGGTCAACAAGAGTCTTTTCCATAATAAGCTTGCGTATCGCCTCGGCATGTATTCTTCCCGATATTGGATTTTTTACGCTGTCTATTTCGGTCTTAACCTCTGCATCAACCGTTGAATATTCGAACGCAAGGTCGGTATTAAGCAGCTTACAGTTAACGAGCTTCACGTTCTCCATATAGCAAAGTCCCTGATTTGATTCGAGAGTACAGTTAACGAAGGTAACGTTCTTTGAGTTCCAGCCAAGATATTCCCCGATAATAACCGAGTCGTAAACGGTGACGTTCTCGCAGTTCCAGAACGCATCCTTGGAAATCAGCTTTGAATTTCCAATCTCTATATTTTTTCCGCCGTCAAAGGCGTAATTTCCGTCTATTATAAGTCCTTCGGCTTTGATATCCTCGCTGTTCATGCCGAAATAGTCTCCGACAGCGTTTACGTTCTCAAGGCTTATATTCTTACAGCTCCACACAGTCTCTGCGGCATGCGGAAGATTACAGCGGACAAGCGTTATTCCCGAGGAGCGTCTGAAGGTCTTGGGCGCTTCTATCACACAGTCGGTCATAGTTATACTCTCGGTATACCATATACCCGAGCGAGCGGTCTCAAGCAGAACCGAGCCTTCCGTTTTTACGTTCTTGCAATACCAAAGAGGGTATTTCCATTTGAAAATAGAGCCGTATATCTCAATATCCGAGCTTTCCTTAAGAGGCGATTCACCGTCCGCAAAGGTTGAGTCGTATATTTTCAGTGATTTTGAATTATAGAGAGCGCGCTCTCCCGTAAACAATCCCTGTTTTAAAATTTTCATATTCGATTAAAAAACCTTTCAAAATCTAAGTATAGGGGAAAACAGAGGTGCAAGTGCGAGCGGCATAAATATAGCAGGAACCAAATTCGCCGTTTTGACACGGGTAATGCCGAGCATATTCATTCCGATAATAATTATTATAAGCGAGCCCGTGACTGACATATAAGTCACCGTCGCCGCGGGTATCACAGAGGAAAGAAAGTAACCGAGAACGGTAAGCGTTCCCTGATAAAAAAGAATCATAAATGCGGAAAAGGCGCATCCGATGCCGAGCGTTGTTGCCATTATGAAGCAGCTTATAGAGTCTATAACCGTCTTTGCAAGAAGTATAGACGGGTCGCCGAAAGCGTCACGCAACGAGCCGTTAACAGCCATTGCGCCGATGCAGAAAAGCATACTGCAGGAGACGAATCCCCGCGCAAAATTTCCCCTCGGAATCTCTCCGTCGCTTTTATATATAAGTTTGTTTATTCTATTTTCAAAAGCATCGCCAAGGCGGGAAAGAAGCTTGTCAAAATCAATAAGCTCACCTATAAGAGCGCCGATTCCCATTGACAGAATCATAATCAGAACCTTGACAAGTCCCGAGGACAGAAACGAGCCCTCGGGTACGGCGGGCGCCGCCTCAAGCATGCCGTCAACGCCTATGTATATAACGCACACCGCCATTGCCGCCATAATGGAATCGCTTATGTGCTTTGGCATGCCGCGCTTAGCGAAAGCTCCGAGAGTGCCGAACAAAAGCACCCCAAAAAAATTAATTGCAGTTCCTAAAAAAGGCATAAAGCCACGCTTTCCGCGAAAATTCCCGCTTAAATTATTTTACACGGCAGGCACCCTTGTGCATTCGTTGCCTGCTACAACGTAGTGATCCTCAAGTCCCACGCCCGAGGATATCAGAAGCGAGCGCAGAAGCGCTGTAGCAGAGGTATCGTCATCTGACGGCTTCGCGTATCCTCCCGGATGATTGTGAGCAACGATAACTCTCGCAGCTCCTCTTTTTCTCGCTAAATCAAGCACCTTGCGCGGAATAATATTCGATGCGTTAACAGTTCCCTCACCTACCTTATCGGATGCTGTAATCCTGCCCTCTCTGTCAAGTGAGAGAAGATAAACCGTCTCATAGGAAAGTCCGAAAAAGAGATACTTTAGGTATTCGCAAATCTCTTGCTCGGTATGCCGCCTGCCAAACTTAAAGGTGTCGCATCCGCGCCGCGAGACAGCAGCCGCACAAAGCTTTATATATACAGCCGCCCGAAGGTCTCCGGAAAGAGCCTCTGCTATACTGTCGGCATCCGCTTCAAAAACACCGATAAGGCTGCCGAATTTCCCAAAAAGCGACCTTGCTTTTTCTTCACCGTCGGCAAACACGCGCGAAAGAATCTCTGCTAAAATTCCGTTATCCATTCAGAGGGCTCTCCTTACTTCTAAGAAATCTGCCTATTTCGACAGGCTGTGAAAAGGGAGCGTTAAGGTGTTTCATAAATCCCGTAAATGAATCGCCCGAGACGACGTAATGCTCAAGAAGCATTATACCGACGCCTGAAAGAGAGGCTTCTATCATATTATTAGTGGCTATATCCCCCGCGCTTGGAAAGGCTGGCCCGAACGGATGATTGTGCGCTATAACGGCAACCGATGCGCGAGCCTTAAGAGCTTCGCCGATAAACCTGTCCGCCTTGACTCCGCCCGAGCTGTAATCCATGACGTAAAGGCTCACTGAGGATAGGTACTCAAGCTTACTGTTCAAAAGCATCAGGACAACCTCGTAGCTTCCCTTATTCGAAAAATAGTCCACGAAAAACCTGCCAAGCTCGGAAAAATCGTCAAAGGTCCGCGTGCTGTCCTCAGCGCATAAAGATAGCACATCGGGTGTAATTTTCCCGAGGGCGAGGAGCATATCCGCAGCCTTCGGTCCGACTCCGTCTACCGAAAGAAGCCCGTCGCGGCTTGCCGAAAGCACACCGTCAAGGCTTCCGAACCTCTCGAGGAGATTTTTTGCTGTGGGATTTGTATTTTTATACGGAATCACGTGATAAAGCAACATTTCAAGAAGCTCGTGAGTGTGAAAAATATCTCTGCCGTAGAGTAAAAGCTTTTCCCTCATGCGCTCTCTGTGCCCCGCGTGAATCCCGAGCTTTCCGTCACTCATTTTTAAAATAGCTTTTTCTGTCCCGCCTTAAATTTTCGGGAATTTCGGGGGAGTAGCCGGCTGGCTTCGTTACCTCTACCATATTTATTGCCATTCCCTCTGCTGAGAATGCCGTTTCATACTCGGTCATTATATTATCGGCGGCGCGGGGTGAGTTATGAAGGTCGCGCGTGACGAAATCAGGCTTAAGTCCCATCTCCGCTATCTCAAGAAGCGAAAAGTCGAAAAGGCCTACGTTATCCGTCTTAAATGTAAGAGTTCCGCCGTCGCGAAGCAGATTAAAGTACACCGAAAGATAGCGTCTGTGAGTCAAACGGCGCTTCGCGTAGCCCTTCTTTGACCAAGGGTCAGAAAAGTTAAGAAATATTTTATCGACCGTGCCGCACTCAAAAATCTTAGTAAGGTTGTCAGCCGTGTCAATTATAAAGCGAAGATTGTCGGCGCCCCCGTTCTCAGCGCGCGCCTTTGCCTTTTCGGCGGCAAGCACGACGCAGTCGGTCACCTTCTCCATCGCAAAGTATGCCGAGTCGGGATAACGCTCTGCCATTTTAACGGCAAAACCGCCCTTGCCCGCGCCAATCTCAAGAAACACGGGGGCGTGCGGCATACCTACCCTGCCCGCAGGGTCCGCCATCGCCTCACCCACCGGCTCAAGGATAAATTCGGCGCAGCTGTTAAGTCTTGCTTCGCCGTTTTTCTTTTTTCTCATTCTCATATTAATCAGTCCTCTTCAGTGCCGCGGTTAAATTCCGCAAGCTCAAGTCCGGGGTTGTCCTCAAGCACCCAGCGTATCGACCATTCGCTCGTGAAGATAAGCAGATTGTTTCCTCTGAAATCCTGCACCCATTTCGTGTCGTGAGAGAGCTTAAGTGTCTTTGGGTCAAGGTCGGGATTCGTTATCCAGCGTATCTGTTGATAGTTCATATTAGAGCGTCTGAGGTCGCAGCCGTACTCGTTTTTAAGTCTGTATTCAAGCACCTCGAACTGTAAAACGCCGACAACGCCGACGATAACTCGCTCCATACCCGAATTCGGCTCGAAGAATATCTGTATTGCGCCCTCTTGGGCAATCTGGTTCATGCCCTTAGCAAACTGCTTTCGCTTCATGGAATCGACCTGCTCAACCATTGCGAAATGCTCGGGAGCAAAGGTGGGGATTCCCTCAAATTTAATCTTCATACCCTTTTCGCACACAGTGTCTCCTATCGAGAAGATTCCCGGATCGAAAACGCCGATAATATCGCCTACGTAAGCCTCGTCTATGACCTCGCGCTCAGCCGCCATCATCTGCTGGGGCTGGGAGAGCTTAAACGCCTTCGCCCCCTGTACGTGATAGTATTCCTTGCCACGCTCGAATTTGCCCGAGCATATGCGCATAAAAGCAACCCTGTCTCTGTGCGCTTTATTCATATTCGCCTGTATTTTAAAAACGAACGCCGTGAATTTATCGTCAAACGGGTCAACCGTCTCTCCCCCTGCGACACGCGGAAGGGGTGAGGTCGTCATTTTAAGGAAGTGAACGAGGAAGGGCTCGATTCCGAAGTTATTTAGAGCCGAGCCGAAGAATACCGGTGAAAGCTTTCCGTGGCGCACGGCATCAAGGTCAAAGTCAAAGGACGCTCCGTCAAGAAGCTCAACCTGCTCGCAAAGCTCCTCTCTCATACGCTCCCCGATAAGCGAGTCGAGCTTCTCGGTATCGGTTATCTCGCAGTCAATACCGCGTATTCTGTCACGGCCTCTGTGCGCGTCGTCAAACGAGAGTATTGAACGCGCCTCTCTATCGTAAACTCCCTTGAATTTCTGACCGCAGCCGATGGGCCAGTTCATAGGATAGGTTCCTATGCCGAATTCGCGCTCCAGCTCGTCAAGAAGGTCAAAGGGGTCGCGCGCCTCTCGGTCCATTTTATTGATGAAGGTAAATATCGGAATATCGCGCATCGCGCATACCTTAAAGAGCTTTCTCGTCTGCGGCTCAATACCCTTTGCCGCGTCGATAACCATAACCGCGCTGTCAGCCGCCATAAGCGTGCGGTAGGTGTCCTCCGAGAAATCCTGGTGACCCGGAGTGTCAAGAATATTTATGCAGTATCCGTCATACTCGAACTGCAAAACCGACGAGGTTATGGAAATACCCCTCTGCTTTTCAAGGTCCATCCAGTCGGAGACCGCGTGCTTGTCCGATTGCTTTCCCTTTACAGAGCCCGCGGACTGTATAGCTCCTCCATAAAGAAGACACTTCTCGGTCAGTGTGGTTTTTCCCGCGTCGGGGTGGGATATAATAGCGAAGGTGCGCCTTCTTTTTATTTCTGTATTTAAGTCTGCCATAAGAATCCTTTTTTTTGGTTTAAAATTCAAAAGTGACGGCTCACACCGCCCTTTTATTTATTTTAACATAATATATATTATTTTGTCAATATTAAAACTTTTATATATATTAATTTCCGCTCAAAATCACTTTATCAAAAGTGTTGACAAAAGAATTACCGCAGGGTATAATAATGATATGGAGGCACCTCGTATACGTTCTCATGGACAGGTAAAGAGTTAACCGGAGCTGTTAAGAGCGGAAATACATATTCCTTTAAATACAATGATTCAAGATACTATGACAGTAATACCGGCAGATTCATCTCGGCTGATAACATTGACGTTATTTGTTCAACACCGAATGCCCTGACCGACAAAAATCTTTACTCATACTGTGATAATAACCCTGTAATGCGCGCAGATCACGATGGAGCTTTTTGAGAAGTACAAGGTTTTTGAATACCTTGACAAATTTTATGATGTACTTCATACCACAGGGCACAGATATATAATCAACGGTATTGATTCGTATATTAAAGCCCGTATAAACGCGTAAAGCAAAATCGAATACAGAAAAAAGAGAGGGAAACCGCGGCGTAATGCTTGGCAACCCTCTCATTTTTTATAAGTTAAATAATTTTTATTAATAAAATTCCTCGTAGATTCCGCCGTTGATAAACTCGCGTATAAGCGAATCCTCGGGTACGAGAGACTCCTCGATGGGCTCGGCAAGCTTCAGCGCCGTAAGCACCGTTTTAGCGTAATCATTCCGCTCGGCAAGTTCCTCGGAAATAAGGTCCTCGACATATTTACGCATGACGCAGGGCTCAAAATCGTGGAAGGTGTTGAAGTCTACGTCGGCAAAGCTTCTGTAGGGATAGAGGTATTTATCCTCTCCGTGAAGAACGTTCATCCACATGTCAAGCGTCTTTTCTGCGTCTGAGCCTCGGTATATACTGTCACGCACCATACGGCGCACGAAACGCATCTTTCTTCCCGAAATAATACGCTCTCCGTCACGGTTAATATTAGTTGACACGCTTATGAAGATTTTAAGCATCTTATTTTTTGGCAAATGCTCGAAAATCTTGGGATTCAAGGCATGCAGTCCCTCGATAATAACGCATCCGTGTGAAATTTTACGGTGGCTTTTAAGGTCGACCTTGCGTCCCTGCTTAAAGTCGAATTTCGGAACGAAGAAGTTTCTTCCCTCGGTTATCGCAACGAGAGTTTCCTCAAGCGCCGCGAGATTAAGCGCCTCAACGCACTCAAGGTCACGCTCACCCCCCTCAAGCCTCGGATAATCGGGGTCGTCCGAATCCCTGTAAAAATCGTCAAGAGATATAACGAAGCTTGAAAGCCCCTTCTTTCTTATAGCGTCGGCAATAAGATTTGCCGTTGTCGTCTTGCCCGACCCGGACGGTCCTGCAAGCAAAATCACGCGTATTTTGTCATTTTGTGCGACACGGGTAGCAATATCTCCGACAAAGCTGCGGTATCTGAGTTCTGAACTGCGCACAAGCGCGTAGGGGTTGCACTTTGCTTCAACGTTTATATCCTTTATTCTTATTTCTGCCATAAAAGCCCCTCCAATCAATATCCGCTAATGGGAAGATCCTCGTTATCGACGCCCTTCACAAGCGAGAGCACCGTAACGTAATATTTCATTTTCTCATTAACCGCAACCTCGACTCTGTCCCCCACCTTATGCCCCATAAGAGCCGCGCCGAGCGGACATTCCTTGCTTACGTAACCGAGCATCGCGTTCTGGCGCAGAGTGGTCACAATCTGTATTTCCTTCTCTGCCCCAAGCTTTTCATTATAAATCCTTACGCTGTCAAAAAGTCCTATTGTGTCGGGCGCTGAGTCTATCTCAATCACTTTTGCGGTTCTTATCATGTTTTTGAGATAGCGTATCCTGCCCTCGTTCTTTCTTTTTTCTCTCTTTGCCTCTTTGTATTCGGCATTTTCGGAAAGATCGCCAAACTCACGCGTGCGCCTCATCTCCGCTCTCAGCTCGGGAGCCAAAACGTCCTCGCGGTATTTGATTTCCTCCTCCATCTTTTTTATGTCAACCTTTGTAAGCTCGTCATGCATAATAAAACCTCCGAAACTAAATTAATTAAGCAAGAAAAAAGCTATGTAAAGAACCGAAACGGCAAATCCGATAATCACTCCTGCTGCCACCTCAATGAACGTGTGCCCCGCGACAACCTTAAGTTTATCCGTTCCAATCTCCTTATCGCCGATTGGAAGAGTCTTGTTTACCGTCTCGGCAAGTTCCTTTATCTTGGCGGCATTCTTTCCCGCATCGCGTCTTACGCCGACAGCGTCACGCATTACCACAATAGCAAACATCATGGCAAGCGCAAACAACGGGCTGTTAAAGCCTGCCTCCCAGCCGCACATAACCGCAAGTGATAAAACCGTCGCGGAATGCGCGCTCGGCATACCTCCGTCAGCTAATATACGCTTTATATCAAATTCCCTTGCCGTTAAAAGATTCGTAAACACCTTAAGCGTCTGGCATATAGCCCACGAAATTACAGGGACGGTAAGCACGTGATTTGAGATTATCTCTTTTAAGTAATCCATATCGGACCTTCCTTCTCATACTGTATATTATATATTTTAGCATCTATTTGTGAATTTTTCTATACCCATCAGCTAAACTTGTCAAATCATTTTTAATCCTCACCGTACGTACGGGCAAGTGCCTTCTTAAATCCCTCGTCAGCTCGTTCCATATCTTCACTGCTGAGCTGCCGCTCTGACGCTCTATTGCTTCGGCTCTTCCGGCTATTCTGACCTCCGCATCCTCCAAACACTCTCACGGCGCTGCTTACCAACGTATTGCAAAAGGCAAGAAGCTCCGGTGCAAGCTCCTCAGCCACCTGCTCCCCCCGTATTTTTTTACTTGCTATACGGACTATTTTACCAAAGGTCTCATCGTTTAGCGGCTCGGCATTCTCTATTGACTCGTAAAACAGCGGAAAATAAAGAGTTTTATATTCCAATTTTCCCTCTCCCCCTCTTTTTGTTTTCCGGACGGCGCCCGTCCAATAATACTATAGCATAAAGAAAACCGCTCTGTAAGTACAGCGCGGTTACAAAAAACAAAGCGGCATTTTGTCGACTGTTATGCAAAGCTCACAAAAATCGGGGCTTTAAATATGAACGTATTGTAAATCGGTCAATTTTAAGAATAATTATACTTTTTCAACACTTTTTTCGTCGCTTTTATTTATATTATTTTTGATATTTATTCTTATTTATTTGTATTTGAATTCGAATACGAATTTGTATTAACGAACATTTGTATTTATATTTTTTATTGGTATTTATTTTCAATCCGCATCTGCATTCAGATATTCTATATCCTCGCCCGATTCAATAGGATAGGTTATAAGAGACGGGGAGTCTAAATTTTCGCGTTTGAAGCTCAGCGCCCGAATCCGCCTGTTATTATACGTCGTAAAAAAATACTCTCCGCAAAAAAGGTCAGCGCACGAGGTATAAACCGTAGACACCGGCATATTTCCTTCGGTTAGAATGCAGCCGCGCGGCACGGAAACGTTCTCCATAATATGAAAAAAGGAGCTTATTTCACTCAATTTTCGGCAAACGGTGTGGTTTTTTGCGAACACGGCGCGCACAAAACGCGACTCAGATGAAAAGTCTCCCGGAAGTCCGACACCGCCGAGCCCCCTTGAATAGATAGGCAGAGTGACACCCGGGCAGATGCTGTTTTCGGGAGGCGCGGACGTACATCTCATATATTTTGAAAGGTTTCGCACCTGGCTTTTGAAATCAGGGCTGTTCGTCATAACGCCGAAGGGATTTTGATATATTTTAAGTCCTGCGGACGTCGGCTCGGCAACAACGGAGCCGCTCGCATCCCCTATAAGCCAGTGAAGCGGAGTTGAGGGCAGCTCATCGCTGTAGCTGTCACCGACGATATTTGCGTTCTCAAGAACCGATACCGCCCCCGCAAGACTCCTGCACCTTGAAAGCAAATACGGAATTACCTCAAAGGACGCAAGATTTTTCATGCCGTCCCTATACCCCGTGTAAGCTGCTTCATGCGGAAAATTAAGTCCCGCCGCATAAAGTCCGCATTCGTTCACAGCATCGTAAAGAAGCGGCACGCCCCCCGCAACGTGAGCAACGCCCATTATCGCCAAACCATCGCCGCAGAACTTCTCATATAAGAATCTGTGTTCAAATTTCCTTGGAATTATAACCGCCGTCTCACCGTATGAGCGCTCAAGGTCAAGCGTCCTGCCGAATATATGCCGCGCCCCGTGTAAGCTTATCGCCGTGCACATAAAGATTTCACTCCGAATCCTTTTTACAGATACTTTTCCCTGTTGTCCAAAAAGTATACAGTGTGAAACGTTATTCTTTAGGCAAATTTAAACTTTAAGAGCTTTTTCTTTATTCCAAAGGTAATTAAGCGGCATTTCGCTTTTGGATTTAATACGTTTCAGATTTTCCACGTGCTTATAGAGATTGATGCAACGAGCATAACGTTAATGTTTCTTCGTAATCGGGAATACAAACTCTGTTCATAGTAAAAATCTCCATTCGCATATAATTTTTATTATCTTTGTATATTATAGCACGGATTTCAGCGTTTGTATTTGCAAAATCGAAACCTTTTTTACGATATCGTAACTTTTTCTTGAAAAAACGGGATCTTTTTGAATTATAGATTCAAATCACGTCACAATTATGTTATAATATAGCAAAGAGCAATTTAAGATATAAAATACGGAGAAATTCAATGAAGATAGCTTTTTTTGATACAAAGCCCTACGATAAACCCTCATTTGAAAAATACGGAAAAGAACACGGCATAAGCTTCAAATTTTTTGAAACCAAGCTTAACGAGGACACAGCAGAGCTTGCAAGCGGCTACGACGGAGTCTGCGTTTTCGTTAACGACACGGTTAACGCCGCCGTAATAGATAAGTTGTGTGATTTCGGAATCAAGATTGTGGCGCTCAGATGCGCGGGATTTAACAACGTAGATATGAAGTACGCATTCGGCAAACTTCACGTTCTTCGCGTTCCCGCATACTCCCCCTACGCCGTTGCCGAGCATACGATGGCGATGCTTCTGACCTCGATACGCAGAATTCATAAGGCGTATATAAGAACGAGAGACTTTAATTTCAGTCTTGCGGGAATGACCGGCTTCGACCTCTACGGTAAGACGGTGGGCGTCGTCGGAACGGGACGAATAGGCAAAGTGTTTATTAACATCTGCCTCGGCTTCGGAATGAAGGTGCTCGCATACGACAAATTCCGCGACGCAAGCCTTGAAGCGCGCGAGGGCGTACGCTACGTTGAGCTTGACGGGCTGTTCCGCGAAAGCGATATAATCTCATTGCACTGCCCTCTTACCGAGGATACCTACCACGTAATTAACAAATCCACGATAGAAAAATGCAAACGCGGAGTCGTTATACTCAACACGTCAAGAGGCGCGCTCGTAGATGCCGAGGCTCTTCTTTCGGCTATAAAATCCCGTAAGGTAGGCGCGGCATGCCTTGACGTTTACGAGGAGGAATCCGACTTCTTCTTCGAGGACTTCTCGGGTCATATTCTTGAGGACGACGTGCTTGCAAGGCTCATCTCGATGCCTAACGTTATCGTAACCTCGCACCAGGCGTTTCTTACCGAGGAGGCTCTTTCAAACATTGCCGAAACCACCGTTAAAAACATAGTAGACCTCACAGAGCGCGGCGAATGCCCGAACGAGCTTTGCTACAGAGGCGGATGCGCCGAGGACTGCAAAACCGGAAAATGCTTTTAATCGGATTTTTTTTAAATGACACTTGCATTTTCCCGAATTATAAGCTATAATAGTTTATATTAAAGGTAAGGATTTTTATAAAATATGATAATTTCTAACAGTATAAAATACGTTGGCGTCCACGACGGAAAAACAGATATGTTCGAGGGGCAGTATAAGGTTCCCGACGGTATATCGTATAATTCCTACGCGGTCATAGACGAAAAGATTGCCGTTATGGATTCGGTTGATGCGAGCTTCACCGACGAGTGGCTTTCAAATATAAGCGAAGCTCTCGGAGAAAGAGAGCCCGACTACCTCGTTGTTTTACACATGGAGCCCGACCATTCGGCAAACGTATTCAACTTTGCAAATAAGTACCCGAACGCAAAAATCGTTTCCTCGGCGAAAGCGTTCTCGATGATGAAAAACTTCTTCGGCACGGATTTTGAGGACAGAAGAATCGTTGTGGGTGAAGGCGGAAAGCTTCCCCTCGGCGAAAGAACGCTCACCTTCCTGACAGCGCCCATGGTGCATTGGCCCGAGGTTACCGTCGCTTACGACGATAAGGACAAAATCCTCTTCTCTGCCGACGGATTCGGAAAATTCGGCTCAGCTGACACCGAGGAGAATTGGGCGGACGAGGCGCGCCGCTACTATATCGGCATTGTTGGAAAATACGGAGCGCAGGTTCAGGCGCTTCTCAAAAAGGCGGCGAAGCTTGACATCAGCGCAATATGCCCCTTACACGGACCCGTGTTAAAAAACAATATCGGATATTACGTCTCGCTTTACGACACCTGGTCAAGCTACAAGCCCGAGGAGGAGGGCACGGTTATCGCCTATACCTCGGTATACGGAAACACCAAGGCTGCCGTGAAGCTTCTTCGCGACGAGCTTTCGGCACGCGGCGAAGAAAAAGTATATATTTACGACCTTGCAAGATGCGATATGGCGGAGGCGGTTGCCTCGGCGTTCAGATATTCAAAGCTCGTGCTTGCCACGACAACCTATAACGCGAGCATCTTCCCCCATATGCGCGAGTTTATAAATCACCTCACCGAGCGCGGATATCAGAAAAGACGCATCGCGCTCATAGAAAACGGAAGCTGGGCGCCGATGGCGGCTAAGGTTATGCGAGCAATGCTTGAATCCTCTAAGGATATAACCTATTTCGAGACGGCAGTCAAGATTAACTCCGCCCTTAACGAAGACTCAAGACAGCAGATTAAAAATCTTGCCGATGAAATTACCAACCTATAATTAATTTATATAAGGAGAATAACTATGAAAAAGTACGTATGCGATGCTTGCGGATGGGAATACGACGAGGAGGCGGGGGCTCCCGACCTCAATATAGCTCCCGGCACTAAATTCGAGGATCTTCCCGATGATTTTGAATGCCCGCTTTGCGGCGTAGGCAAGGATACGTTCAGCGAGGCTGAATAATCCCACTCTATAAGTCAAAACAGTTCAATATTAAACGCATTTTGCATAGTATAATTGCCTCGCAAAAATTTGCGAGGCAAAACTATTGACAAACGAAATAAAATAATATATACTTAAGATGTATAAATGATAAATTTATAACAATCTATTAAATCTATTTTTGAAAGGAAGCTAAAAAATGAACAGATTCGTACTTAACGAGACATCCTATCACGGCGCAGGCGCAATTAACTCAATAGCAGACGAAGTTAACGCGCGCGGATTCAAAAAGGTTTTCGTGGCGTCCGACCCAGACCTTATCAAATTTGGCGTTACCAAGAAGGTAACCGACGTTCTTGACAATGCAAAAATAGAATACACCGTATTTTCAGAAATCAAACCCAACCCCACCATTGAGAACGTTCAGGCAGGAGTTAAGGCATTCCGCGAGAGCGGTGCTGACTGCATCGTTGCTATCGGCGGCGGCTCGTCCATGGACACCGCAAAGGCTGTCGGTATCATAATCAAAAACCCCGAGTTCGAGGACGTTCGTTCTCTTGAGGGCGTTGCTCCCACAAAGAATAAGTGCGTTCCCATTATCGCAGTTCCCACAACGGCAGGAACGGCAGCAGAGGTAACTATCAACTACGTTATCACCGACGTTCAGAACAACAGAAAGATGGTTTGCGTTGACATTCACGACATTCCCGTCGTAGCAGTCGTTGACCCCGACATGATGTCCACAATGCCCAAGGGCCTTACAGCCGCAACCGGTATGGATGCTCTTACCCACGCAATTGAGGGTTATATCACAAAGGGCGCATGGACCCTTTCGGATATGTTCCACCTCAAGGCTATCGAGATTATTGCTGCTTCTCTCAGAGGCGCAGTTGCAAACGAGAAGGAAGGCAGAGACGGTATGGCTCTCGGCCAGTATATCGCAGGTATGGGCTTCTCCAACGTCGGCCTTGGTATCGTTCACTCCATGGCACATCCTCTCGGCGCACTCTATGATACCCCCCACGGTGTAGCAAACGCGATCATCCTTCCTACGGTTATGGAGTATAACGCTCCCGCAACCGGTGAGAAGTACAGAGAGATCGCACGCGCTATGGGTGTTAAGGGTGTTGACGAGATGTCCACCGAGGAATACCGCGCTGCAGCTATCGAAGCTGTAAAGCAGCTTTCCCTCGATGTT
>JAZSGJ010000027.1:0-8538 GCA_045532675.1 Eubacteriales bacterium
TCTCCTGCAAGATAAGACTTTACGGCTGCTATCTTTAATTCCGAACTGTATTTCTTGTTTTTACGCATAAAAAAAACCCCTTAGTGTAGTCTTGAAAACTTTTTGTTTTTTCAAGTGTCTACTCTAAGGGGATTATATCAATGATTTTTTTCGTCTTACGTGTTTGCTCTTTGTTTTTGTCAGAAAAATAAAAAAATTATTCCTTTTAACTTTACAAATTTCTATTTTAGTGGTAAAATATCATAGTAAATAAAATTATGGAGACGGAAAAGTGGCAAAGAGTTTATCAAAGGATTTTACACAGGGCAACATAACGCGTCAGCTATTATTTTTCTCGCTGCCGTTCATGGCTTCAAATGCTTTGCAGGTGTTATACAGCACTATTGATATGATAATAGTAGGACATTACGTCGGAACGGCGGGACTTTCGGCGGTATCACAGAGCAGCCAGATAATGAACTTTGCGACGATGGTGTGTCTTGGATTTTCAAATGCGGGTCAAGTGCTTATATCACAAGCGCTCGGAGCAAAAAAGAGACGCGAAATGAACGAGGTTATCGGAACGCTGTTAAGCTACGTTTTAGTTGTTTCGCTGATTCTTACCGGAGTAATTCTCGTATTTCGTACGGGAATTTTAAACGTAATGAATATTCCCAACGAATCCTACGCTATGTCTATGGATTATCTTGTGATATGCACGGCGGGACTTATATTTACTGCAGGCTATAATATGGTTTCCGCAGTTCTTCGCGGAATGGGAGACGCGAAGAGTCCATTCTTATTTATAGGAATCGCATCTGCTATAAATTTGATTTTAGACCTTATTTTTACCGGATTTTTAGGCTGGGGAGTTGCGGGTGCGGCTTGGGCGACGATTATAGGTCAGGCGGCGTCCTTTATCTTCTCTGTTGTCTATCTTTACAAAAAGAAAGCAGCTTTCGGCTTTGAGTTTGAAAAAGAGATGTTCATACCCAAAAAGAAATACATATATATGATAACCGCTCTCGGTACTCCGATGGCTATACAGTCGGGATTTATCAATATATCGATGCTGTTCGTTAACTCGCTTATAAATAAGGTCGGCGTGGTAGCATCCGCGACGTTCGGCGTAGGCGTTCGAATCGACGATATAATAAATAAAATATCTCAGGGAATACAGTATGCCGCAATGCCGATGATAAGCCAGAACATAGGCGCGGGAAATCAGAAGAGGGCAAAGCAGGTTGTTTATCAGTCGTGGATTATTTCAGCCGTAATGACAGTTGTGTTCATGGGCCTTTACGTTTTGCTCGGAAAGCAGCTGTTTATGATTTTCTCTGACGACCCGCTCGTTCACGATATGTCAAAAACGTTCATAATGGCCATACTCTGGATGTTCCCGGCATTTGCCGTAATGCGCGGCACGGGTGCCTTCATTCAGGGAATCGGAAACGCAAAGCTTGGTATGGTGCTTGCCATTCTCGACGGAGTGGCGCTCCGTATAGGCCTCAGCTTCCTTTTCGGAATAGTTCTCGATTTTGGATTCTTCGGATTTGTCCTTGGCTACGGCCTTGCTCCGTATGGATACGCAGTCCCAAGCCTTATATATTTCCTTTCGGGAATATGGACAAGAAAGCGCGCTCTTGCAGAAGATATATAGCTTCGTCACGGAGGGTGTATAAAAAAACTGCCTCAAACGCAAATTATAAAGCGTTTGAGGCAGTTTTTTTGACGATTAAGTGATTATAGATAATTAAAAAATTCAAATATGTGTTAATTGAAGCCAAGACATAAAATCCAATTGATTTTTGGCTTGTGTTGAATTATATTCAATAATGCCTTGACACCGTTCAATATTTTCAAGTGAGTTGGATGTTTTTTTGATATGAGCGCTAATGCTTGAACAGAGCAAGGTTATTCGTTCGTTCGCTCTGCTCAGTCCGTTTGCAAGTTCGTATTGATAATTGGATATCTCGTTAAGTCGCTTAATTATTTCCTGAGTGTTGCGAATTATAATGTTTGCTCTTAACTCGTTTTCATATATATTATAAGCGCCTTGATCGCCTGTTTCAGCGTTAAATTCTAATGATGCGGTTCTCCCTTTTTTGAAATAACCGTATATTGAGCTGACCGCATAAATGTTTTGATAGTCAGGGTATAAAATACCGTATTCGTATATTTTGTGCAGTTTATTTTTATTATCAGCGATTTGCATTCCCATTGCGTTGATTTCGTTATAAAGTGCTTCCTTTTGCTTTTTTTCAATTTTGAGACGTAGATTATCCTTTTCAACTTTATCATTATATTGTTTTACTTGTGTTTGATAATTATCCTCATTTTTTTGTTTTTCTATACATAACGCAATGAATCCGACAATTGTACCGAGTGTGAGCCCGCCAACAACTGCGCCGATTAAAGCGCAAATGACAAACATAATAATAGCCAAAATGAAGTTTCCAACTCCGCCGCCTGAGTGTATATATTCAATAATAGTCTTTATGATGCCGTAGACGAATCCGCATATCAAGCCGACAAGTAGCATATAATACGGAATTTCTGTTTTAGCTTGCTTCTGACAAGGTTTTTCGATTTTAGCGGGAATGCATAATTTATTATAGGTATTCTTCATTCTTATAAGCGTTTGTTCTTGAACATATATATTCAGCTCTTCTTCAAAAACGCCTGATAAGTATCTTTTAATATTGCTCGACTGTTCTACGATTTTATTCATTTTCGTTCTCGCTTATTGAACGTGTAATCATATTTGTTATCATTTTGCTGATTTGAAAAGGCGCAACAAATGCTCCTATAAGTACCGACAAAAGAGATTTTATTAAGAAATAAATTGCCCAGCCACCGATGCTCATAAACAAAAATATTTGTGGGGTGATTTTATTAAGAGCCTTCCAGCCGAAAAAGGCACATAGCAATAGAGTAATCGCTAAAATTATCATAAAGTCTGATTTGATCCCTATCATTATCAAACTCAAAACGAATGTTGCGAATAAAATCATAATTGTAATTTTGCCAATCGGTGAAATTAAAAAAAGTTTAAATTGATTTTTCTTCATTGTTCTTCTCCAATATGTTAAGTGTTCGTACAATCGAAGCTATACACATTGAAAATGCATAACTCAATTGTTATGTTACGAATTGTAACATTTACATTGTAACATTTTGTTACAATAAAGTCAAGAGTTTTTTGAAAAAAACAGGAGATTTTGTTGTATGGAAGAAAATACCGGATTGCTTGGATTAAGGTTTATGAGAAAACAGAAAAACTTAAATCAGCTAAAAGTTGCTATCGATCTTAATATTAGCAGAGAGGCTCTTTCACATTATGAAAATGGGAAAAGGAGCCCTGATATACAAATGCTTCGTATGTTATCAGAATATTTTAACGTTTCAATAGATTTTTTGATCAATGGAAAAGAATTTACAAAAAAGTAAAAGCTGTCTCAGCGAGAAGGAGTTTTTTATGAATTATAGGATTAGAATGAGAAATCTGCGT
Source organism: Eubacteriales bacterium (assembly GCA_045532675.1). Lineage (GTDB taxonomy): Bacteria > Bacillota > Clostridia > Oscillospirales > CAG-272 > UBA1740. The sequence goes on from JAZSGJ010000027.1 coordinate 3,491, forward strand.
GAGGACAGAGACTTGACTCAAAGGGAAGTAGCACAGGTGATAAATAAATCACAGCAGGGGTATAGCCATATTGAAGATGGCAGAGCATAATTAAAAATAGATGATTTGATAAAACTTTGTAGATTTTACGGAGTTGGTTCGGATTATTTTATAGGAATCAGTGAAAAAGGGGATGTCACATTTAGTAAAACCGAAAAAGTCCAAAAAAACAAGAAACTGTATCAAGCAAAGAGAAAAGAGCAAAAGAGACAGCAATATAGTTGAAATCCTACGGATTTCTTCATTTTAATGGACTTTTTCTACCGCCGCTCTCAAGGCTCGACGTACATTTGTACGCCTCACGCCTTGAGAATCGGCGCTTTATTCTTAAATCTGCATATCCCCTATCAAAGTTTTCGAGGGGGTCTCAAATTTTGCATTTGAGACCCCCTTGCGATAGCGAATAAAATCTATAGCACAAAAATGCCGTCGTCAGTACGTGTCAATGTTTGCGCATTTCGTTTTGATGAAATCAAGAAAATTATCAAGTTGCTCTTTTGATTCAAAGCAGTTGAACGGTACAATATATGACATCAAATTGTTAACGTGAATGTAAATAACCGTATCGGTTATCACACTGACTCTTTCAATAGAGGAGTATTTTTGCTCGGTCTTGTTGTCTTTTGTTGTTTCAATAAAATTTTCTTCATAAAATTCAATATCCGAGATAGGTGCATATCCCATTTTTCCACTTTTTTTCAAAGCTTTTATGTGTATTTTTAATGCTCCGATAAAAATTGGTTTAAAAAGTACTTGCGCCAGCGCGAGAATAATTATGCTCGGTATAATTACATTTTGCGGCGAATAATCTCTGCTGATTAAAGGAAGCAGAGAAATTATAGCGAAGGGCAAAATAAGAAAAAGTCTTAGTTTTATCCATTGGCTTTTACCGTAATGCGACTTCATCATCCAAAATATGTTATAATCCAAATAATCTTTATCATTTAAATTGATGTTAAATTTAAAATTCATTTTTTGCTTTCCTTGTTGATTAAGATCTATTTCATTTTAACACAAAAGCATAGGCGTGTCAAGTTTTTGGGAGGTAATTAAAAAAATACGCCGCATGAACTGCACAAGTCCAAACGGCGCGTTTTATATTTTAATCTTTAGTGTAGCACGTGAAGAGTTCTTCTATGCGTTCTTTATCTTCCGCTTTATTCTTTGTAAGCAGGCTTACTACCGGAACGACTATAAAGGAGACTGCCATAGCCGCAACACCCATTTCGGGAGATTTTGATGCGGCAACGCCAAAGCCAGAATTTATAGAGATTACAAGCGTTGTAATTCCGACGGTAAGGAATCCCGAAATAATGCCTGCGTATGCGCCTGATTTGGTAATTTTTTTAGAGAAAAGACCCCAAATGTAAGGACCGATAAAGCATCCAGAGACGATTCCCCATGAGAATGACATAAGGTTTACGATTATCGGAATATTCTGAGTTGCAAAGATGAACGAGCATGCAATAAATGTGAAGCACAGAATTCTTGTCAGAAGCATTTGCTTATTTGCGGGGATTTCTTTCTTGCTTACCGTTGGGATAAGGTCAACAGCAACTGCGGAAGCCGAAGTAAGAACCACTGCTTCAAGCGTTGACATGGATGCTGAAAGAAGAAGTATCATAATAAGTGCGAGAAGTATAATCCCAAGAGTTCCTCCGCCAAGAACTTCCATAAGAAGCGCTGGAATGACGGAATCGATTCCGCCTTCGGGAAGCTTACCGCCAAGTATGAGGCGAGAGGTGCTTCCGATAAGGTATGCGCCGCAACCGATTATCAGACAAAAGATTGTGGAAATAAGAGTGCCGCGCTTTATAGCCGCAGTATCCTTGATGGCGTAAAACTTGCCAATCATTTGAGGAAGACCCCAGGTACCGAAGCTTGTAAGCATAATATTGAAGCAAAGGAACCTAAACGCAGAGCCGCCAAAAATGCTTGTCAGCTGCGCTCCCGTCGTAGGATTTGGGTCGCCCGGGAGGGATTCAAAGTTCTTAAGATTTTCGATAAGATCCGAGATGCCGCCGACGTCACCGTGAGCAAGAACTGCAATAACGAGGCATATAACGCCAAATATCATAATGACCCCTTGAATAAGATTTGTGTATGCCGTTGCTATGTATCCGCCCGCAACGAGATATACTGCCGTAAGACAAGCGATAATGAGCATCCATACCCAAGTATCAACCTTCGGAAATACTGCGCTGAACAAGGAGCCGAGTCCTTTGTAAACCGCAGCAGAGTAGGGAACAAGGAAGATAAAGATAATCACTGAAGCTAAAATCTTTATTCCCTTTGTATTGTATCTCTTTTCAAAGTAGTCGGGCATTGTTCTTGCACCGAGCTTCTTTGTCATTTTTCTCGTTCTGTTAGCGAATAAGAGCCAGGAAAGCAGGCAACCGATAACAGTGTTTCCTATTCCTATCCAAATTGCGCCTAAGCCGATATTCCAACCGTGTTGACCCGCATAGCCAATAAACACCACCGCTGAAAAATATGAGCTTCCGTAAGCGAAAGCCGTTGACCATGCGCCTATCTTTCTTCCGCCAATGAGAAATCCGTCAAGTGTTTTTGATTTTCGATAACTGATGCAGCCAATGAACGCCATTGCCGATGCATACAGGACAAGAGCGATAACTGTGTAAAGCTGTGCGTTTGTCATTCGTGTTTTCTCCTATGTATATGATGTTTAAAAGAATTTTCTTTCAAGGGCTTGTTTTTTACATGCACATATTATATAATATTTTTGAGTATTAGTCAAGCGAATGGTTTTAATGATTGCTATCAATATTTTCGATAGTTAAGCTGTTGGGTTGAATTTAAAATTAAGGGGGAATTCATATGATTCGTGTGATACTTCCAAAATATTTTAACCTTGTTGTCGGTGACGCATTTCAGCTTTTTTACAGAAGCGTTGTAGAAGCTCCAAATCCTTATGCTTACGATATCCTTGCGGTATGTGAAAAAGGAAGAAATTGTCCGCGATATTTCGAGTTTATGCCGGATGAGGAGGGTGAATGCGAGCACTCTATGGATTCTGCCGACCAGCACTCTACGTGGCGTGATGAAAACGGAAAGCTTTGGAAGCTCGAAACCCTAACTCAAAAAAACCTGAAATTTTTTCGCCTTGATAAAAACGACGCTTCATATCCTGCGCTAGGCTCGTTTCTGACGCACGTGTCTGATGCGGTGCAAAAGAAGCCGCTTAAAATAACTAAATACGCAAACGAAGCACAAACTCCGTTTTACAATCACGAAAAAGGGAGGCTGGATTTCGAAGGGTATAAAAAGAAGTGCGGAATTGATAACGTAGATTATATATACGTTTTGCTTGGCGGAAATGAGATTGCCGACTCGCCTCTGACTGTAAATCTTTCCGACCCAAGCTCGGTTGGTGAGCTTTGCAAAAGAATTATTGAAAATGCCAAGGAATTTATCGATACAGTCAGAGAAGCCTTCCCGAATGTTAAATTGAAAATTATGGGTCTTATACCGCCCTCTCAAAGCGGAGGAATGGGAACGAGCTACGGAGCTAAGCTACCTTATTGCGATAAGTACGGATACACAAAATTTATGTTTGAGTTAAACATCTTATACGAGGCGCTTTGCTATGAAGAGGGATATTCGGATTTTCTTGAATTCGTTCCCGTCGGCGCTCAGTTTGATTCGGAATACGCATACCCAACGGCAGAAAAACAGGTAAATGCAAGATGTAAACAAACCGAGTTTATAGGTACAAACGGTCTTCATTCAACTCGCGAGGGCTATCGTATGATAGCAGATGCCGTGTTCAAAAATATGGCTAATCTTGATTAATGTCTATATTATCTACGGTGGAGAGAAATAATGGAACTAAGAAATTTAATTACTTTTACTCACGTTGCAGAGCTTGGAAGCTTTACGAAGGCGGCTGAGCAGCTTGGATATTCGCAGTCAACAATTTCTTTTCAGATAAAGCAGCTTGAGGATGAGCTTGGATGCCTTTTGTTCGAGCGAATAAATCACACGATAACGCTTACCGAAAGAGGTCGCGAGCTCGTATCTTATGCTCACCGCGTTCGCGCACTGACAGACGATTTTAGGGAGAGCCTCACGAAAGAGGATGAATGCAGGGGAAATATTCATATCGTGACTCCCGACTCGGTCTGTGAGGATATGATATACTCGCATTATATAGATTTTCATAACAGGTATCCTAATATTTCAATGAAATTTACCACAGCCGACACCACTGCAATGTTCGATATGCTTGACCATAATGAAGCCGATGCAATTATAACTCTTGACAGCCATTCATACCGCAAGGATTACGTAATCGCAAAGGAAGAGCTTCTTTCTATGCATTTCGTTACAAGTTCAAAATCAAAATTTGCTAAAAAGCGAAACGTAAAAATGGCGGATATCGCCAAAGAGCCTTTTATACTTACAGAGTATGGGCAGGGATATCGCCGCGTTTTTGATAAGGAGCTTGCAAAGAAATCTTTGGAGATTACACCAGTGCTTGAAATCGGAAGAACGGATATTATTACGAATATTCTCGTGAAAAGCGATATGATATCGTTTCTTCCGGATTTTGTTACAAAGGAGCATATAGAATCGGGGGAGCTTTGTTACCTTGATATATGCGATATGGAAATAGATATATGGAAACAGCTTATCTATCATAAAAATAAGTGGATGTCAAAGACACTCAAAACGGTGATTGAATATATAAAAGAGCATGAGTTTTCAAATTAATTAAAAATGCGAAAAAACGGTATCTTTTGTCAAAATCAATGCGCCTCGACAAAAAGATACCGTTTAAAAAAATTCATACAAAACATATCTTGCGCATATAATTTTTAAAGTAGCAGCAGAGGTGTGGTAAAAACTCGTAAATTCTCAAAGTAAATGCAACAGTAGCACGAGAGGTTGCATTTAGTATGAAAAACGGTGGCATTTAGTCTGAGAAATAGAAGAAAAACAAGTTGAACAGACTGCTAAGGGCACGAAAAACAAACAAAAAAGCGTGC
>JAZSGJ010000060.1:0-4820 GCA_045532675.1 Eubacteriales bacterium
CGCTTCCGTCAGAACCTTCTCGGTAAGCGTGTTGACTATTCGGGACGTTCGGTTATCGTCGTAGGACCCGAGCTTAAGATATATCAGTGCGGTCTTCCCAAGGAGATGGCACTCGAGCTCTTCCGTCCTTTCGTTATGAAAAGACTTATCGAAACACAGAAGGCAAACTCTATAAAGGATGCCAAGAAAAAGGTTGAAAAAGTTGCTCCCGAGGTTTGGGACGCTCTTGATTACGTTATCAAGGAGCACCCCGTGTTACTAAACAGAGCTCCTACGCTTCACAGACTTTCAATTCAGGCATTCGAGCCGATACTCGTTGAGGGAAGAGCTATTAAGCTTCATCCCCTCGTATGTCCCGCATTTAACGCTGACTTCGACGGCGACCAGATGCCCGTTCACGTGCCCCTTTCAAATGAGGCGCAGGCAGAAGCGCGATTCCTTATGCTTTCTGCAAACAACCTCTTAAAACCGGTTTCCGGTAAAGCCGTTACCGTTCCCTCGCAGGACATGGTCCTCGGTTCTTACTACCTCACAATCGACCATCCGGGCGAAGCGGGCGAAGGAAAGATATTCCGCGATTTCAACGAGGTTGAGATGGCTTATGAGAATAAGCAGCTCGGTATGCACGCAAAAATCAAGATCCGTGTAACGAAAATGATAGACGGAGAAGAGAAGAGCGCGCTTGTCGACGCAACCTACGGCCGTCTTATCTTCAACGCGAGAATCCCTCAGGACCTCGGCTACGTTGACCGTACAGAAGACCCGTTCTCACTTGAGGTTTCATTTGCCACAACGAGCAAGAAGCTTAAGGAGATAGTTGACCGCACAATTAAATTCCACGGATTTGCAGAGGCTGCCGAGGTTCTTGACGCCATCAAGTCCATGGGTTATAAATACTCCACAAAATCATCGCTTTCAATATCGGTTTACGATATGACCATACCCCCGAAGAAAAAGGAGCTCCTAGAAGACGCTGCAAGACAGGTTGACGAAATCACAGAGCTTTATAACTGGGGTGAGCTTTCGGACGATGAAAGATATAAGCAGGTTATCGACGTTTGGGATAAAACCACAGACGCGGTTACAAAGGCTCTTATCGAGAACCTTGACGACTATAACTCGCTGAACATGATTTGTACGTCGGGAGCCCGCGGCTCTATGAAGCAGATGAGACAGCTTGCCGGAATGCGCGGACTTATGTTTGCAACCAACGGTAAGACTATCGAAATTCCCATTAAATCAAACTTCCGTGAAGGTCTTACGATGCTCGAGTACTTTATGGGTGCTAAGGGTTCGCGTAAATCCCTTTCGGATACCGCTCTCCGTACCGCTGACTCGGGATATCTTACAAGACGTCTCGTTGACGTTTCGCAGGACGTTATCGTTCGCGAAGAGGACTGCGGTGCTAAGTCAGGTATTATAGTTTCGGATATCGTTGCGGGTTCGAACGTAGTTGAAAAGCTGTTCGACCGCCTTGTCGGCAGATATACAGTTAACGACGTCATTAATGAGGAAACAGGGGAGCTTATCGTTCCTTCAAACACCATGATTGACGAGGATATGGCAAACGCTATCGTTGACGCAGGCATCAAGCAAGTTGAGGTTCGTACTATCCTCCGCTGTCTTGCAAAGCGCGGAGTGTGCGTTCATTGCTACGGTGCTGACCTTGCGCACGGAAATCCCGTCAGCATCGGTGAGGCTGTCGGTGTTATTGCCGCTCAGTCTATCGGTGAGCCCGGTACACAGCTTACGATGAGAACCTTCCACACCGGTGGTGTCGCAGGTTCGGATATCACGCAGGGTCTTCCCAGAGTTGAAGAACTTTTCGAAGCAAGAAGACCTAAGAAAACGGCTATCGTTACCGAATTTTCGGGTACAGCGCGTATCCAGTCGGATAAAAAGCTTTCTAAAGTAATTATTCAGAATCCTATCGAGCCCACAGAGGACGAGGTAGTATACGAGATTCCGTTCGGAATGCGTCTCTCTATTGAGGACGGTCAGCAGGTTGTCCGCGGACAGCAGCTTACCGAAGGTTTCTTAAACCCCGCAGACGTTCTTCATATGAGCGGTATCGACGCGGTATACGATTATATCATACGTGAGGTTCAGAAGGTTTACCGCGGTGAGGACGTTGAAATCAACGACAAGCACGTCGAGTGTATCACCCGTCAGATGACCCGTAAGGTAGCCATCGAGGATGCGGGAGATACTGACCTTCTTGCAGGAACTACCGTTGACGTTCTTGAGCTCCGTGAGGAGAACGAGAAGATTGAAGCAAGAATTGCGAACGGTGAGGTAGCTCTCCGTAAGGCAGATGCGGCTCCCATGCTTCTCGGTATTACGAAGGCTTCTCTTATGACTGACTCCTTCCTTTCGGCAGCATCCTTCCAGGAAACGACGAAGGTTCTTACCGAAGCCGCAACCAAGGGCAAGAAGGACCACCTTCTCGGCCTTAAGGAAAACGTTATTATCGGCAAGCTTATTCCCGCCGGAACAGGCCTTGGAATTTACCGCGCAGTCGAGATTGATGATGCAGGTAAGCAGCCGAACGAGGAAGAGCTTCTCCTTAAGGAATTCTTCCCGAGTGATGAAAGAGATGAAGAAGCAACTGAGGAAACGACCGAAGAGATAACGGCTGAGGAAGCTTCGGCAGAGACGGAAGAACCAGCCGAAACAGCTCCTACAGTAGAATAAAAACAGTAAGGCTGCGTCATTTAGGCAGAATCAAATAAAAACACGGGGTATTGTGCAAAAACACAGTACCCCATTTGTGTTTTATCGTCATTTCCTTGTTAGGCGCACCTTAGTACGCTTCCCGTTCGTCAGCCAACGATTCTTGCTCTGAATGCCTTTGACTCTTGGCTATGAGTCCTTAAGAATTTGCGTTTCCCGTTTTTTATCGTTTTTCCGTCTTTAATTCGATTCTTAATGACTAAGTTTCTTATAAAAATTAACATTAAAAATCTTTTGTATTGACATTTTTCTTAAACGGTGGTAAAATATAATAGTATGAGTGTGTAAAAATAAATTTAAAAATCGGATAATTTTATGGAAAATAAAACTGATATAAAAGTATCGGTCATAATACCTATATACAATGCTTTCGATTATATCAAGCCGGCAATGGACAGTGTTCTTTATCAAACCATGTCGGAAATTGAGGTAATCTGCGTTGATGACGGCTCGACCGACCATACGCTTGATGTTTTAAAAGAATATCAGTCCCGCGACAGCCGCGTAAGAATCGTTACCGAGACCAATGCCGGTCCGGGTCTTGCGCGTAACAACGGTATAAGGCGCGCAAGGGGAGAGTATATTGCTTTCCTCGATTCCGACGACTTTTTCCAGCCGACATTCCTTGAGGCTCTTTACGGAATAGCAAAGCGCGATAACCTTGATATCGCAATAGCGCAGTACGATATTTATAATAGCCGCCGCTCAAGATTTGAGACGGTGCCGAGAACCGAGCACAGCGATATATATTTACCCGGTAAAGTGACCTCAAAAAACGAGCATCCCGACAGTATTTTTTTATCTACCGTCGGCGCGGCGTGGAACAAGATTTTTCGCCGCTCGTTTGTGGAAGAGAAGGGTCTTATATTTCTTCCGGAAGCAAAAATATACGAGGATGTATATTTCGTTGTTACCGCGCTCTCACTTGCCGAGCGAATCGGAAAGGTGCATGACGTGCTCGTTCATCACCGTATTCACTCCCAGCAGGCGAGGGCAAAGGTGTTTAAAAAATTCTATCATCAGATTCCTTCGGTATTTCGCAAGATAAAGGATTTTCTGATGCAGAACGGAATGTACGCGCCGCTTTCGGTGTCCTTTCTCAACCTGTCCGCAAGCAGATGCTATAAGATATTCAATCTTCTCTCAAATGAGGATAAAGAAGCTTTCTGGAATACCTTTCATAACGACTATGCTGATATTCTCGGCTGGTGCGGTCACGATGCAAAGGATTTTGATTCCGAGGAGATATTTGAGTTTGTCGCAAACATTCAGATGTATGAATACGCAGCATATAAAAAGCGTCTTGATCATGGAGAAACGCTTAATGTTACGAACCTGAAGCAGAATATTGAGCTCGTTAAAAAGAAAAAACGCATCCGCACGTTTTTCAAAACCTTTTTTAAAAAAAATAAATAAAATCTGCACAGCTTGTAAGCACAAGTCATGCAGATTTTTTTATTCAATACAATTTCCTCGGTGTATCAACAAGTCCTGCAAGGTAATCAAGTGACACGTTATAGAATTTTGCAAGGGTTATAAAGTGGTGCATAGGCAACTCGCGTTCTCCGCGCTCATATAAAGAATAGTGCTGACGAGAAATTAATAGAATATTTGCAATTTCCTCTTGGTTTTTATCGGCATCTTCTCTGAGGTCTCTAAGTCTTTGATAGTAATACATAATTATTCTCCAATCTATCCTATTCGAAAGCAATATTTTTTGTGCAATAAGTAGATTATATCACGCATACAAACATATGCATTAACAAATCATACATTTGTATGCTAAAATATATCTATTCATACAAATATATGCAACAGGAGAAACAAAAATGAACAGTATTCAAAATTTATGGTATGGAAATTTAAGACCTAATGAGGAGCCGGGAGCAAACGACAAGGCTTGTACAAAGCTATGGCATAATATCTATGACAGGATTGAAAAATTAGAAGAGAAGCTTGGCGAGGAAGAGAAGTCAATGCTGTCAAGATTGGTTGACGATTACAATGAGGTTTTTTGTGACGAGCGTGAGGATTCGTTCGTGAAAGGGTTTTCACTTGGGGCGAGACTCGCCGCAGAAGCATTCTGC
>JAZSGJ010000086.1:0-27617 GCA_045532675.1 Eubacteriales bacterium
TATTGTTTGAAATGAGAAATTTTTGAGTTTTCTGACATATTTTATTGAAAAATGGAAAAATATGTAAAATATTAATCTGCTCGGGTTATTTATACGTTGTTTTCATCAATTTTTGAATATTATAATTGTAAAAAATACGAATCGGTGATTTTGTCGTGTAATTATACTGTATTTTATACGCAAAAATATGCATTAAAATAGTAATTAATACGAATTCTACATTCGTGTAATTGCATTTTAATTCAAAATATTTGAGTTGTTAAAATATGCATTAGTGGTTCAATGCTGTATGTTTGACTAATTATTAACTACGTAAGTGGGGCATGAATACCCCAAAAACGTTGCTGCAGATAACAAGGTGGGGGATTAATGTATTACAACATGGCTTGAATAAAATAAATATGCATATATCTTCTGAAAATATGCAGTTTAGTGTTTGCTTGCTTATATTTGTAATTAAATTTATTTAGTTGACTTTATCAGATAAATGATGTATAATATATTTATTATTTTTGGAGGATAGCCTATGGAAACTCAGATTTATTTAGTTAGACACGGACAAAGTGTTGGTAATGCTAAAGGATTTTATCAAGGGCATACAAATATGGGGTTGAGTGAAGTGGGTGTTTATCAGGCTAATTTGACTGCTGAACGGCTTAAAGACGTGCATATAGACGCAATATACTCAAGCGATTTGCTTCGCGCTCATGATACCGCATTGCCACATGCAAAATTACGAGGACTTGACATCATTGATTCTAGACAGCTTCGTGAAATGTATATAGGTGATTGGGAGGGGTTGCCGATTGTAGATCTTAAACGTGATCATTATCAGGAATTTGTTGTTGATTGGCATGAGAATTTCGGTAATTTCAGGTTTCCTAACGGTGAAAGTGTTCTTGAGGCCGGTGAGAGGATTTATAACGAGATTCTCCGGATTGCTAGGGAAAATTTCGGCAAGACCGTTTTGATAGCAAGTCACGCAGCTGTAATACGTGTTTTTTGGTGTAAAATATGCGGTGTTGCGCCGTTTGACATGGCAAGGGCGTTTCCTTTTCCAACAAATGCATCTTTCAGTACGTTAAAATATAACGGCTCGGAGCTTGTACCGGGAGAATTTTCATGTGATGATCATATTCCTGTATCAAACATTCCTGCGCTATGAAAAAATCAGTGATGCTCTTTTGAAAACATCACTGATTTTATATTTTTGCCCTTTTATGTAAACAAATATTGTCAATTTGGGCAATAATTAATAATGTTTTTAACAACTTGTATACTGCGTCCTCTTGCTTCGGCAGCTTGTTTTTCATTAAAATGATTAGCAAGTGCGCTAACGTTTCTGAGGCAGACTAAAGTATCTTCGGGGAGATTGCATATGCCCGGAAGGGAATAAAAATCTGTCGAGGACAGATATATTGCCGAGTCCGAATAATATTCAATATCGGTATCTTTATTAACATACTGGCTGAGTGATGAAAACATTTCCGCACCGTCAATGGTTTTATACTCGTTATACACGGACGGAGAGAGCAGACATACATAATAATCACTATAGATTAAGGTTTCGCTCAGTATGCTTTTGTTTTCTATCAGGAGCGGTCTGTTGATTTCCACATTTGGATCAGCTTTTTGAAATTCCTCTATTTCTTTATCCGAAAGCATAAAGAGATCCTTTAATGAGAGCGAAACGTTACCGTCTTTATCGTAGTCATCCGTTACTCTTTTAAAAGAGGATAGGAAGGTTCCGTATTCCGGAAAGTTTCCGTCTTTTGAAGTTCGCGCGATTTCGTATGAACCGGAATAAAGTATGTGAACGTCGTATTTCTCCTTTGTACACATTTGTAGCGAGCATATTGTAATTACTGCAATTAAAAACAGTCCTATAATGGTGTGCCATTTGTAGTGATACCAAAAATTATCAAGCTTTGTAAGCAGATTAGAGGGGGATTGTGGCGTACCCGTGTCGTTATTTGTGTTTCTGTTTTCGTCCATGTCAAAACCTTTCGTTAGTTATATGATATATATTATCAAATTAAAATGAACAATTCAAGTGCATTGTGTGTCCTTTTTTTTTAAAAATGTATTACGCAAGCATTTTTTAACACGGGGTTCCATATCATTGGTAATTTTGATGGTCCAAAGCCGTTTGAATAAGATGTTTATTCAGTAGAGAATGTCGCGTTCCGTGTATCCAAACATGTCCATTGGTTCAATAAAGCCGAGTTTGTCATAACCTATGTTTTTACTGTTCCATATGTTTGGTTTTCTACGTGAGATTGTCCTTTGTATACGTAGCTTTAGAAACCTCTTTTGTTATAAATTAAAAACTGTTAATGCTAACAAACATCAAAACGAGTATAAATATAAGATAAATTATTGCGTGAAAAATCGCAGTTCTATATTCATATTTTAAGACCTTTTTAATGCTATCTTCCGTCATACCAATACTCTTATACGTGGCAAGTGTTTCTTTTCTGACACGGTTATGAGCTTGAATGATATACATTGTTTGAAGCACTCCGAACACGGTTAATGCCAAAAAAGCTAAAGCACCGAATATTGCTATATTTTTTGCAAATATACCCACAAGCTCGGTAGCATCAACTCCGTAAGTCGGTGTATAATCTGTAACGCTTGTTTCGGATACGAGCACGAAAAACACGATTGCTAATACGGGATACAGCACACAAGAAATGAACATAAACGTAATTCTTCTATACGTGCTGCAATAATATGCTACGCTCTTTTTCGCAATACGTTGTTCAACAGGCATATGGCGAAACGTATAGGAATTGCGATAATTATGTGTTTCGCCGGTTTCTTTAGTATTGTGAGCTTTGACCGTTTCTATTACAGACGTGTTTCGACTTATGCTTGGTACGTATGTAAATAAGAGTACAAGGACAATACCGAGAATAGCGATAAATAAAGGTATTACCGTAGAAATAGGAGAGCGAGTATAGTCATTGACAAAAATATGCGCAACCATACTTGTAAATGTCTGTGAAGGTAGCATACCAAGAAAACTACCTAATAATATCGGTATTCCATACAAAACAAATGTTTCTATAACGGAAATTGGTTTTCTCTGACCGCTTGTAGCTCCAATACTTGTAAGCGTTGCGAAAAAGTGCTTGTTTTCTTCTATTCGTAGCCTTGCAAATATAAACAACGCAACGAAAGATAGAATTATGATTGCAATTGCGATAAAGCTAATTCCCGATACAATTTCCTTAAAGAATGCGCTGAAAGACTCTATCGTTAATATATTTTCTCCGCCGACAGCTTCAATTCCGAAAGTCGGATTTGCGGCTCTGAAGGCTTCGAGGGAAACAACAAAGCATACCAAGAAGGATATAGCAAACATAGAAACGAAGGCCGCAAAGGATTGAAACAAGCTTTTTTTAAGGCTTTTTTTCATCTTCGCAAAAGTGATATGCAACAAAGTTTTCATATCATCTTACCTCGTCACTAATGACTTGTCCGTTTTTAAGAGAAATAAGACGTTTAGCTCTGTCTGCTACTACTTTACTGTGAGTAACAATAATAACGGTAATCTTCTTTTCTTCGTTTAATTTGCAAAGAAGTCCGAGTATATCCTCGCTGTTTTTTTCGTCAAGATTGCCGGTAGGCTCATCCGCAAGAATAAGCGTAGGATTTTGATATAGCGCGCGTGCTATTGCAACTTTTTGTTGCTGACCGCCCGACAGGGCACTTGGGAAGTCACGCTCTCTGCCAAACAGTCCGACAGTTTTCAAAATTTCCGAAAGCTCATCTTCGTCAACCTTGCCACCGTCAAGCTCTACGGGTAGAGTGATATTATCTCTTATGTTAAGTTCCGGGATAAGATTGTAGAATTGATATACAACACCGATCTTGCTGCGCCGCATTTTACACAGCTCGTCAGAAGAAAGTTTCGTCAGATCAATCCCATCAATAACGATTTCGCCCTTGTCAGCCACATCCATTCCGCAGAGCTGATTTAAGAGCGTAGTTTTGCCGGAGCCGGACTCGCCTATAATGGCAACCAATTCTCCGTCTTTGAAAGTAAGATTGACACCGCCAAGAGCTGTGATTTCCGTACCGAAAGAATCGTATTTCTTCGTAAGATTTGTAATTTTAATTCCCATTGATTTTCTCCGCACCGGTTAAATAATATAACTTTTTAACTGTTATTATTTCAGCTGTTTTGAATAAAGAGTTTTGATATTTTATAACTACTATTCCACCGGTGCTCAACTCTTAATATAAGGTTTCGTTTTTTCTCTGTTATCTCGATTACTCTACCGTTATAATCCACCGTCTTATTATGGAGCATAGTCAACCGCGTGTAGACGGATTGTCAATATTAAATTAATGTTTTTTAATTAATATTTGAATGTATGTAAAATATAAAGAGCTATGAATCGCCATTTGAAAAGTGTCTCTCATAGCTCTTAAATTTTAAAAAATCAGTTTGTTTCCGGCTTCATCGTCGGGAAGAGAAGTACGTCTCTGATTGATGCGGAATCTGTGAGAAGCATAACGAGTCTGTCAACTCCAAATCCGAGACCGCCTGTAGGGGGCATACCGTATTCAAGCGCTGTTACATAATCGTAATCAACCTCGGCTCTGCAATTAGGTTCTTCTTTTTTCTTTGCTTCAACCTGGCGCTCGAATCTTTCCTTCTGGTCAATGGGGTCATTAAGCTCTGAGAATGCATTGCCGAACTCTGTGCAATTAATGAAATACTCGAATCTTTCTGTGAAGAGAGGATTCTCGGGTTTCTTCTTTGCAAGTGGACTGTTTTCAACCGGGTAATCGTAAATGAAGGTTGGCTGAATAAGCTTGTCTTCAACAAATGCGTCAAAAAATTCTACGAGAACAGTACCCCGTGTAGCGTTTTCTGAAATTTCAACGTGATGCGCCTTTGCGGCGGCTCTTGCATCCTCGTCGTCTTTCCAATCGTTGTAGTCAACACCGGAATACTTCTTTACGGCCTCTACCATAGTTAGACGCTCCCATTTTCCAAGGTCAATCTCAATGCCTTGGTAGGTTATCTTGGTTGAACCGCAAACTTCCCTTGCAAGCATTTTGTAAAGTTCTTCAACAAGGTCCATCATTCCGTAGTAATCTGTATATGCCTGGTATAGCTCGATAGATGTAAATTCGGGATTGTGCTTCTGGTCCATTCCCTCGTTTCTGAATATTCTTCCTACCTCATAAACCTTGTTCATTCCGCCGACGATAAGTCTCTTGAGGTAAAGCTCGGTTTCAATACGAAGATACATATCCATATCAAGAGTGTTGTGATGCGTTATAAACGGACGCGCGGAAGCGCCTATTTCAAGGGGAACGAGTATAGGCGTGTCAACTTCAAGGAATCCCTTTGAATCAAGATAGTCTCTTATTAAACGAAGTATCTTCGAGCGCTTAATAAACGTATCTTTTACTTCGGGATTTGCAATAAGGTCAACGTATCTTTGTCTGTATCTCTGTTCAAGATTTGTAAGTCCGTGGAATTTTTCGGGCAGGGGAAGAAGGGATTTTGAAAGAAGAGTAGCACTTTTTGCGTGTACTGAAATTTCGCCTGTGCGAGTGCGGAAAAGGACTCCTTCAACACCGATTATATCTCCGATATCCCATTTTTTAAATGCGGCGTAGTCCTCATCACCAAGGTCGTCTCTTGAAACGTAAAGTTGGATTTTTCCATCGCCGTCAAGCAGATGAGCGAACGATGCCTTTCCCATTACTCTGCGGCTGGTCATTCTGCCGGCTATTCTGACAGTAAGCTCTTTTCCTTCTTCTGCGTATTTCGCTTCGTTTTCTGTGTATTCATTGATAGCGTCTACGCTTGAATGAGTAACATCGTATTTCGTTATTTCAAACGGGTTTTTACCTGCATCGACTAA
The DNA here is from genome assembly GCA_045532675.1 of Eubacteriales bacterium. Classification (GTDB taxonomy): domain Bacteria; phylum Bacillota; class Clostridia; order Oscillospirales; family CAG-272; genus UBA1740. The sequence goes on from JAZSGJ010000086.1 coordinate 5,895, forward strand.
AGCAGCGAGTTTTTCGCGTCTGACTACGAGCTCGCTCGTCTGATTCTGATTGTTTTGTACGTTTTCGTTGTTTGCCATAGCGAGTCCTTCCTTGTTTTTTAATCTTTTGCTCTTGAAACGCTCTTTACCACAATAACCTGTTCTCTTATGCCGGTAACTACAACCTCATCACCCTCTTTTGCTCCGAGAAGTGCAATTCCTATAGGTGATGAGTCGGAGATTTTTCCGCTTTTCGGGTTGGTTTCATACGAGCCTACTATGTGGTAGGTGGTTTCCATGTTTCTCGTTTTATTATAAATTTTAACTATTGATCCAACGCTTACTTTGGATTCGTCAATCTGTGATTCGTCAATTACCTTTGCGTTTGCTATCATTTCGCGAAGCTCTGCGATGCGCGCGTGAATTTTGCCCTGCTCAGCCTTTGCTTCATCATATTCGCTGTTTTCGGAAAGGTCACCGAACGAGCGAGCTGTTGAAATCTCTTTTTTGTTTTCTTCAACACGGACGGTCTCAAGATAGTCAAGCTCGTCCTGAAGAGCTTTGAAACCTTGCGGGGTGTATGTTTTGATTTCTGCCATTTCTCTATATCTCCTGATATTAATTTATTAATTTGTTGATTTCTTCGTATGCCGCGTCAAGCTGAGCGTCACCGTTTTCCGATTCGGCAATTTGAACATCGGGCGAAATGCCTATCCCATCGTAATTTATGCCGCATGGCGGATTGTAATATGCCACGGTAAGAGTAATTGCTGAATCGTCTGTAAAAGCGTAGGTGTTCTGCATAACACCCTTGCCGTAGGTTTTCTGACCGACCGTTGTCACTTCGAAAAGATTAAGAGTTTCATCAAAGTCTCTCATTGCCGCGGTAAACAGCTCTCCTGCGGAAGCTGTTGACTCGTTGCATATAACAACGGAGGGAAGAGAGAGCGAGTGAGAATTGTTATCCTTTTGCGCCTTCGCGTAGTTATGCGTGAATGAAACGATAGTGGTGTTCTTCGGCGCAATGTATGAAAGAACGTCAACGACGGATGAAAGATATCCGCCGGGATTTGAGCGCAAATCGTAAATTATTCCGACAGCGCCGTTATCTTCCATATATTTAATAGCTTCCTTAAACTGACCGAAGGTATTTGATTTAAATGACGCAATTTTAATATAACCTATTTTATTCTCGTCAAGAGAGTAGGTTACCGATTGTTCTACAACCTTTTTTCTTGTAACGTCAAACGAGAGCTCTGAGCCGACTCTGTCCACCGTAATATTAACACGGGTATCAAGTTCTCCTCGAATTTCGCTAACAGCTTTGTCATATCCGATCTCGTCTACTGACATACCGTTAACCTTTTTTATTATATCTCCGGGTTTAATTCCGGCAGCCTCAGCGCCGCTTCCCGAGTAAACCTCGTTGACCGTAATTGTCAAATCAATGTAACTGTAGGTAACGACGACTCCTATACCGTAAAACGAACCGCTCATATCGGTATCGTATTCCTCGTGCTCCTTTGCGTTTCTGTATACGGAATAATTATCTCCGATAATTTCTATATAGCAGTATATAAGGGCATCGGTAACAGCTTCTTTGTCGTTAGTGTCTATTTTCTCATGAAAATGCTCGAAATAAAGAGCCGCTGTATCCTCGGCAAGCTTATTTGTTTCGGGTAGATCTTCAACGTAGTAATCACGGTATACAACTTCAATTCCCTTCATTTTTGATTCCACAAAATCCGGAACTCCGTAATCGTCAAGATAACTTGTGATAAAGTCGGATGGTGCGGTATCGCATGAGGTCAGGGCAAGAGCAAGAATAAAAATCAAAGAGGCGACAGCTATTATTTTAAGATAGGTACGTTTTCTTTGCTTGTTCGTTTCCATAACTCTCCTTTTTAGTAGCAATAGATTACCCTGCTGAAGGATCGGCAGGGCATTATTCAGCACGGCAGGACCGTAAAAGTTTTAATTAATTATAACATATTATAATAACCGAAAAGGTCTTATAATGTCGAGAGTAAATTAGAATTTTGTAGGCTTACTTGTAAGATATTTTTTGACCATAAGAGCTACCTTAAAGGTGACCGCGTGATCAAATTCACGAAGATCAAGCCCGGTAAGCTTTCTTATTTTTTCAAGACGGTATACAAGTGTGTTTCTGTGAACAAAAAGTTTACGGGATGTCTCGGAAACGTTTAGGTTGTTCTCAAAGAAGCATTGAACTGTCATAAGCGTTTCTCTGTCAAGCGTCTCAAGAGCGCCCTGCTTGAATACTTCACCGAGGAATATTTCGCAAAGAGTAATGGGAAGTTGATAAATAAGTCTTCCGATTCCAAGGTTTTCATAGCACATTATGGGCTTTTCGATATCAAAGACCTTTCCTACCTCAAGAGAGATACGAGCTTCTTTATATGCACGTGCAAGGTCCTTAAGATTTGCTACAACCGATGAGATTCCTATAAGAAGCTTGACCGAATGATCCTTACCGGCTCTTTTCATAATATCACGAGCATATGCTTCAAGGTCCTCTGCCGTTGTTGATGAGGTTACTTCCTTAACTATAACAATATCCTGTTCGCTTATACCGATTACGTAATCCTTTGTTTTGTCGGTTATGAGACCCTGTACAATTTCGTAAGGGGGGAGAGCGGACGAGCTCTGGAATTTTATAACGATAACGGCGCGAAGCTCCTCGCTGAAGTGAAGCTCATTTGATTTTATGTATATGTCACTCGGAAGAATGTTGTCAAGTATGATGTTTTTAATAAATGATACCTTATCGTATTTCTCATCATAAAGACTTTTAATATTACCAAGGGAAATAGATAATATTTCGGACATCTTGCTTGCGTGCGAGTCGTCGCCTTCAACGAATGCAATACAGTCGTTTCTGCTTGCGGCGTTTATGAAGCGATAAGTGTATCCTTCAAACACAATAAAATCGGAAGAGTATGTAAGCTCTTCTCTGACTCTTTGTCTTGATTCTCCTATTTTACCAAGTTCGCTCGATGCAATTATTATTCCGTTTTCGTCTATAACTCCTATGGTTCGACCTATAACATCTTTCATTTGTTGAATGATGTTCTGGAATAAGCGGTTGGACATATAAAAACTCCTATCATTTTTGTTTTAGAGAGGGGGTTTTGGTGATACTGTACTATATTCTAACCTATTTTTTGATATTTTTCAATAGTTTTTTTAAAAATAATTACTAAATATACAAAAAAAATTGTATTTGTTTGGTTATTTTTAACTTTTTGCTATGTAAAATAATGTAAATTAAAGTTCGTAACGGTAGGAAATAGCCGAAAGAACGTATATTGGAGCGGTTTCGCATCTTAAAATTCTCGGGCCGAGATTAACAAGCTTAAGCCCGGATGCTTTACCTAAAGCTGCCTCGTCGCTGCTGAAGCCGCCTTCGCAGCCGACTACTATCGAAATGCTTTTGGGAACCTCATTTGACGAAAGAACGTCTTTTAAGGATTCGGTTCCGTCTCCTTCGTAGCAGAATAGGGAAAGGCTATCTTTCGCGGCTAAAGACAACATTTCTTTGAAGTTTATCGGAGGCAATACCCGTGGAAGCTTTGCTCTCCCGCATTGCTTTGCGGCTTCCTCGGCTATGCGTGACAGTCTTGCTCCTTGCTTTTCGGACTTGTCCTGGCGCGGGCGCTTTACGCATCTTGATGACTCAAAGGGAATTATTTTGGATGCGCCGAGCTCAACGGCCTTTTGGATTACCGTTTCAAGCTTATCACCCTTGGGATACCCCATATATAACGTTATCTCTATCGGAGATTCGGTTTTTCCCGCTCTTGTTTCGAGTATAACGCAGTCAACCTCCTCGTCTCTTATTTTTTCAAGACGGCAGAGATGCTCGTTTCCGTGCATGTCGGCTACTGTTATTTCGTCTCCGACTGCCATTCTCAGAGCTCTTGCGATATGAAAGGCATCGTCGCCTGTTATTTTAACCTTGCCCGAGTCGAAGCTTTCGGACGGAACAAAAAATCTTGGCATATTACATCTCTCACTTGCTGATTTTTTTAACCATAATTGCGAGCCAATCGTTTTCTTTTTCCTCACGGACGATTTCAAATCCGTTTTTCTTTATTGCGTCCTTTACCTCGTCGGCGCGCATTGAGATAATTCCCGAAAGAATTAGGGGCGCCCCTTCTTTAAGATATTCATCAATGTCGGGAAGCATTCGTATAATAATATCCGCAACAATATTTGCAACGCAAAAATCGTATTTTCCAAATGAAAGGTCAACACCCTTTAACAAATCGGAAACTCCGACTGTAATATTTGTGCATCCGTCTGCTTCCGCGTTTTCTTTAGCTATCTTTACCGCAACGGGATCAATATCGTAGGCGTTGCAGGATTTTGCGCCGAGCTTTGATGCGCAAATTGATAAAATTCCGGAGCCGGTTCCGACGTCAAGGAATCTTTCACCGCCGAGAATCTCGTCCTGCATAATTTTCATGACAAGTCTCGTTGTTTCGTGCGTTCCGGTACCGAACGCCATGCCGGGATCCATTTTGATTATAACTTCACCCTCTTTTGCCTCGTATTCTTCCCAGGCGGGAACTACCGTTACCTTTCCGAGAGGGATAGGCTTGTAGTATTTTTTCCAACTCTCAGACCAGTCCTCTTCATTCATTCCGTCTGCAGATAACGTTGCGCTTATTCCTAAAACGGAAAATCGCTCCTTTAAAAATGACGTGTATTCTGAGAGGTTTTTCTCTTCGGGAACGAAAAGAGATACCTTAACCGTTGTTTTGTCGGCGTTTAATATGCTGTCGTCAACGAGGTCGCCGTACATTCCGTTTAAGGAAAAATCGCTGTAGTCTTCAATCATAAGCCCATTATCAAGCATGCTCATAACGGCAACTAAATCATCGGTATCTTTTATGTTCCCGGTTGCTGTTAATTTAGTCCAATTTCCTGCCATGTTAAATCTCCGTTTTCACTAATTGTTTTGATTTTGTCAACATTTATTTGCATAATCAGCTCATTTTGACTTTCAAACTTCTTTTCGTCTCTGATAAAGCCAAGGAAAAAAATACAAATTTCCTTTTCATAAACAGCATCTGAAAAGTCGATTATAAAGGTTTCACAGTGTACCGACCGCTCTTCAAACGTGGGACACGTTCCTACATTTGTTAGGGATGAATAAAGCTTCTCGCCAATCTTTACGGCCGTTCTGTATACACCGCGCTTAAGCGGTATGCTTTTAGTGTGGAAGTCTGTATTAACCGTCGGGAATCCAAGCTTTCGCCCAAGTCCGAGGCCGTGCTTTACCTCTGCTTTTATAAAAAACGGGGAGCCGAGAAATTTTTTAACTTGCTCAACGTTGCCGTCTTTCAGTAACGCTTTTATCCTTGTGGTTGAAATCTTTTGGTTTTCGATTTTCATTTCTTCTTCAATATAGCATTTTGCACCGTGCAGTGAGAGAAGAGAGGAAAGAAGCTCTGCGTTTCCCACAGCGCCTTTGCCAAATCTGAAGTCGTATCCCGCTACAGCTGCGCGGCAGTTCATATCGAAAAGCAAAGAGCTTTTTACAAAGTTCTCTGCGGAAATTTCGGACACGGAATTGAAATCGGCTAAAAACACCGCTTCGACGCCTATTTTCTCAAGAATTAGTAATTTTTGTTCGGTGGGGTAAATTGCGTCTTCTCCCTTAAAGCTATCTTCCGACGGGAATGTAAAAACGGCAAAGGTGAGATTTTCTTTTTTTGCAATCTCCCGCGTTTTTTCAAGAAGCTTTCTGTGCGCTACGTGTATTCCGTCAAAAAATCCGAGAGCGATAGCTGTGCTGTCGGTATCAATCTTCTTGCCTGGTATATATTCGTATATTCTCAGGAAATATCGCTCCCTTCATCAAGATAATGATATAATTATACTACTAAAGGCTCAAATTGTCAACCGTGATGTTTATCTGTTACATATATTTTAATATGATTGACAAAAATATACTTATATGTTAAAATTATTATATTAACACACCGCTTAAGCGGGAAACGGAGTATTTATGAAATTAAATTACAAAAAAACCATACTTGTCGGTTTCGCATTTTTTCTGATAAGTGCATTTTGGCAGGCATACGATGCCATAATACCCCTTATACTTACAAACCATTTCGGCTTACCTCAGACGGCATCGGGTGCAGTTATGTCTATAGATAACATCCTTGCAGTATTTTTGCTTCCGCTCTTCGGTGCTATTTCGGATAAGGTGAATACTAAATACGGAAAAAGAACACCGTTTATTTTCTTCGGAGCGCTGGCGGCTATAGCTGCATTTATAGTTTTAACTGTAGTGGATAACTATCAGATTGCAAGGCTTGCGGCTGAAGGCATTATTGATTACTCACCTGCTGTTAGTATGACCGAGGAAGCTCTTGAGGCTGTTGTGCTTGAAAAAACGCTTGAGCTTACTCTTCGGAATCCATGGCCTCTTATAGCCTTTATCGGTACCTTGCTCGTTGTTCTCGTGGCTATGGCAACATTCCGCTCTCCTGCTGTAGCATTGATGCCCGACGTTACTGTAAAGCCCCTTCGTTCAAAGGGTAACGCGATAATTAATCTTATGGGTACTGCAGGCGGAATTTCGGTTCTTGTTCTCGGTATGATTTTCGGCACTTCGGGTAACAAGTATATGGAATATACTGGATACGTGCTCGCGGTATGCGCCATTATGATTCTCGGTCTTACCGTCTTTCTTTTTACCGTTAAGGAGAAAAAATGGGCGGAAGAAATGAAGTCTGATACCGAAAAATACGGACTTGAAGACGTATCGGGCGATACCTCTGACAATGCCGATGGGCGCTCGCTGGGAAAAGCGGAGCTCAAATCTCTTTTGCTTATTCTTGCATCGGTTGCACTTTGGTATATAGGATATAATTCTATTACAAGTAAATATTCGGTATATGCCGAAAATATTTTGAAATTTGATTTCAATTTCACTCTTATTATAGCGCAGGTTGCGGCTATTATATCATATATTCCGGTTGGTATAATTTCATCGAAATTCGGAAGAAGAAGGACTATTCTTGCGGGTGTTATTATACTTGCAACGGCATTTTTCGCAGGAAACTTTATAAACTCCGATTCTCCGGAATTTATCATGTTCCCGATATTTATACTTGCAGGCATCGGTTGGGCTACTATAAACGTAAACTCTTTCCCGATGGTTGTTGAGCTTGCCAAGGGCGGAGACGTTGGAAAATATACCGGATACTATTACACGGCGTCAATGGCGGCGCAGATAGTCGCTCCAATTCTTTCCGGTCTGCTTTATGACATATTTACGATGCGAATTATGTTCTTTGCATTCGGCACAACGTTCGTTGCGCTTTCATTTGTTACTATGTTTTTTGTTAAGCACGGTGATGCCGCGGTGGAAAGACGGGGACTTCTTGAAAGTCTTGACGTTGACGGAGATTGATGAATGAAAATTTTTCTCACTGTATTAACGGTAATCTTTTCTTTTCTGCTTTTGAGCTTTTTCGTTTTCTTGCTGTTAATAAAGACAAACAAAAATAGAGAACAGACTCAAAAGTTCTTAAATGTAAAGTTTGCTCACAGAGGGCTTCATGACTCCGAGCGGGCGGAAAACTCGATGTCAGCATTCCGCTCAGCCGTTGAGCACGGCTTTGGAATTGAGCTTGACGTGCGTCTGTCCTCTGACGGTGAGCTTGTCGTATTTCACGATGATGAGCTTTCGCGAGTGACGAAAGAAGAGGGAAGAGTTGACTCCAAAACAGCAAAAGAGCTTTCGATGATAAAGCTTTCGGGAACAGACGACGGGATACCTACCTTCAAAGAGGTTCTTGATTTTGTTTGCGGAAAAGTTCCGCTGCTTGTCGAAATAAAAGAGGATGCCGGTAAATATGATGTAACAAAAAAGACGGTTGAAATTCTCAAAGATTATAATGGCGATTATTTAATAGAGTCATTTAATCCGCTTGCACTTGCGCTTGTAAAGCGTGAGATGCCGGAGGTTGTGCGCGGATTTCTGTCACAGAATTTTTTGCGTGAGAAAAAGTACAAAAAGCCGCTTTACTTTTTACTCCAAAACATGCTTCTTAATATCGTCTGCCGACCGGATTTTATTGCGTTTAACCATGCGCATTACAAAAATTGCGCGTTAAATTTGATACGGGTACTGTTTAAAACCGCTACTTTTGCGTGGACTGTCAGAAGCCGCAAAGAAGAAGACGCGGCATATAAAAACGGTTTTAACAGTGTCATTTTTGAAAACTATATTCCTGAGCAAAGGTATAAAACATGAAATTTCAGCTTGTGGCAACCTGCCTTTTCGGACTTGAGCATCTTCTTGGAGAAGAAATAGATGCGCTTGGATACGAGAGGGTTTCTACAATTGACGGAAGAGTAACCTTTATCGGTGATCCCGAGGCAGTTGCATTATCAAATATTTTCTTAAGATATGCAGAGAGAGTGTATATTAAAATAGGCTCGTTCAGAGCTGAAACCTTTGATGAGCTTTTTGAGGGGACTAAGGCTCTTTCTTGGTGCGATTTTATAGGCAGAGACGATGCCTTCCCCGTAAAGGGACATTCTATAAGGTCAAAACTTTTTTCTATTCCCGATTGCCAGTCTATAATTAAAAAGGCAGTTGTTTGCTCGATGTCGGAGAGGTACGGTATAAAGCTGTTTTCCGAGAGCGGCGTGAAGTATAAGATCGAGTTTTTTATTCTGAACGATGAGGCAACGCTTATGATAGATACCTCGGGTATCCCTCTTCATAAAAGAGGCTACCGTAAGGAATCAAATCAAGCGCCCATAAGAGAAACTCTTGCTGCCGCAATCGCGGCAATATCACGTCCGAGGGAGGACGTTTTGTTCTGGGATCCTATGTGCGGAAGCGGCACGATAGCAATCGAGGCTGCAATGAAAATGAAGGGTATTGCCCCGGGCGTGTCACGCTCTTTTGCTGCGGAGTCATTCCCGTTCGTTAATAAAAGCATATGGAAAGCCGCTCGGGAGGAAGCGCGTGACGGTGAACGCCAGACAAAATTCGAGGTGTTTGCGTCGGATATAAGCTCCCCATGCGTATCTTTGACCGAAAGAAACGCAAAAAATGCGAGAGTTGACGATATTATACGCGTTTTCCAATGCGATTGCAGAAAAATTTCAGCACCGGGCAGGCGGGGAACTATCGTAACGAACCCCCCGTACGGAGAGCGAATGGGACTTGAGCGTGATGTTGAGGAGCTTTATCGCACAATGGGACTTCACTTCCGGTCTCTTGCACCGTGGCAGGTATACGTAATCACCTCGCATCCTTATTTTGAGAAGCTGTACGGAAAACGCGCGGATAAGATAAGAAAGCTTTATAACGGCATGATTGAATGCAGACTTTATCAGTTTTTCAAAAATAAGTAATTTATAGTTGATTATTAAAAAGTTTATTTGATTTTTGCCTTTTTGTAACAGATAAGACATAAAAAAGGTGTAGAATAAAAGAAACTAAGTTAACTTAAAGGTGAATATATGAAAAAAAGATTAGCAGGAGCATTACTTATATTAACCGTTATTATCGGAAGCTTTTCTTCCTGCCTTTTGATTGACGACGGAGCTTTTCAGATTCCAAGTAATAACGGTGGCACGGACGGAACGACCATAAATGTTCAGGGCGGTCCTAATTACAACATAGATATAAGCCCAAATTCAAGCACCAATATGATAGCTGCAAGCAAAGCTCTTCTTTCCGCGGTGAGCATAACTACTTCTACGTCTGCGGGTTCGGGAGTTATTTATAAGCTCAATAAAGAAAAGGGCGATGCGTATATAATTACAAACTATCACGTGGTTTATGATAACGCGAGCATAAACAGTGAGATTTACGTCTATCTATACGGAATGGAAGCCTCGGAATACGCTATCCCTGCGACTTATGTTGGCGGTTCTATGAATTATGATATTGCTGTGCTTAAGGTCACGGGAAGCACGGCTCTTATGGAGAGCAACGCTGCTGCGGTGAACGTGGCGGATTCAAATGACGTTGCGATACTTGACACAGCGATTGCTATAGGAAATCCGGAAGGTAACGGAATATCGGCAACGGTTGGCTGTATTAATGTTGACAGTGAGAATATCTCGGTCGGTTTTCAGGTTTACAATAAGCTTCAATATATTACTCTTCGCGTTATGAGAACCGACGCGGCTGTTAACAGCGGAAATTCCGGTGGCGGACTTTTTAACGACAAGGGTGAACTTATAGGAATTGTAAACGCGAAGGACGCGGATTCTTCTACCGATAATATCGGTTACGCAATTCCATCAAACGTAGCAAAGGCCATTGCGGAGAATATTCTTTATTATTGCGATGGCACAACGAAGCAAAGCGTTTACAGATGCATGCTTGGCGTGACGGTCGGAGTGAAAGCTCTTTATACAGAATACGATACCGAAACGGGTAAGATTTACAAAAGAGAAACGGTTATGCTTGCCGAGGTAGCGTCAGACGCTGCGGTAAGCGGGCTTCTTAAAGCAGGGGATGTAATAAATTCTATTACTATTGACGGAGTAAAGCACGAGGTCAGCAGAACCTATCATATAATAGACAGTATGCTTTATGCGAGAGTCGGCAGCTCCGTAGTAATTAACATAACACGGGACGGTGCGGCAATCGACGTAAACGTTCCTATCACAGAAAAGATGCTTACAGAATATTAATGAAGCAAAATTATGAGACACGCAGACTGACATGATTTGTCACTTGGACTTGAATATCCTGCTAACGGCATCGGCGCTTTAAATATGGGATATAAGGAGATATTCTGCGCAGATATTTCTGCATGGATGTCACCAATTTTCTGGTCTCTCCACCCCCGTGTTAATGTTTTATGAGAGCTTATACACACCGGGAAGTATATCGTGCGGTTTTGGAACTGCCATTGTTTCAAAGAAGTGGAATGAAGAAAAAACTACGCTTGAACTCACAGTTGAGTCAAATTTTTCTTCGATTGCAATTATTATATGTATGAGCGATAAATATAAATATAAGTTTGCTTGTAACGAAAAACTGTTCGCACAAAAAAGTTACGCGGGGCGCGTATGCCATAAAGCTTGGCACAGAGGGCGAATTTAACATTAAGGTTATTTGTGAATAATGAGCCGGGGCTGATTCATTCAACGCTGAATGAATCAGCCCGTTTTTTACGTATACGTTATATCAAGATAAACAGAATCGGCATATTATATAACGTAGGCAAATGCCTACTACAAATTAGAAACGGGATTTTATAATGAGTATAGAAACTTATGGCGTTGGAGAAAGATTGAAGGTCGCCGCAAGGCTTTCGCAGCCTCTTTCTCTTACAACGCATCTTGTTCTTCTGCCTGTTCCGACGACAAAGGACGGAAAGCATGTTTTCGGCACTGATATACTGCTTTCGGATACGCTTTGCAATGCGGATGAAAACAGCGTGATAGTCGGTTACGGCCTTCCCGATTGGTTTATATCCTTGATAGGCAAGCGCGGCTCGTCGGTTCTCGATTTGTCCTTGGATGAGGAGTATTTATGTGACAATGCGTATATTACAGCCGTCGGCGCTCTTGGCTATATTCTTACCAGCGTAAATAAATCCCCTGACGGTGTTCATTTTGGAATCGTCGGATATGGAAGAATAGGTTCTCGCCTCGTCAGAATGCTGTTATTTCTCGGAGCGAGAATCAGGGTTTATACCTCCAAGGTTTTAAACTGTATTCAGCTTGGAGAGTGCGGAATAGATTGCGCTATGGTTTCGGATAACGATGGAGGCATATACGATTTTTCGGGAATAGATATACTTATAAACACCGCGCCAAAGGATATGAGTGAGGCTGTTCAGCGCGGAAGGGTATCAAAGGATATGAGAATTATAGAGCTTGCCTCGGGTGACAATTTCAAATGCATCGATGGGGTAGAAAAGCTTCCTGGAATACCCGAGAAGATGTTTTGGGAGAGCGCAGGGAGAACTTATTTTTCCGCGATAGACAGATTTTTAAACGCAACAAACGGGTAGTTTTTATATAATAACCCCGGTATTTCGGAGGTTTTATGATTGGTTACGCATTTAGCGGGTCGTTTTGCACGCTCTCTGAGTCGCTCGGAGAGCTTGAGCGACTGGTATCGGCAGGGAATGATATACAGCCTATAATGAGTGAGAATGTATATTCCAAGGATACGAGATTCTGTAAAGCTGCCGATTTTATAAAAAAGGTTGAGGATATTTGTTCAAAAGAGATTGTACACACTATAGAGGATGCAGAACCGTTCGGTGCAAAACGTCCGCTTGATTATCTCATAATTGCGCCGTGCACGGGTAATACTCTTGCGAAAATTGCAAACGGAATAACCGACACGGCGGTTACGATGGCAGCGAAGGCGCATTTGCGCTGTGACAGGCCGATGCTTATAGCGCTTGCATCTAACGACGCTATGTCGCAGAATCTTACAAATATTGCTAAATTAATCACCAGAAAATCGGTATATTTTCTTCCTCTTTCACAGGATGAGCCAAATGGAAAGCCGCATTCGTTGATTGCGGATTTTTCAAGACTTAGGGAAGGTTTCGTTGCGATGAAAGAGGGCAAACAGCTCCGTCCTTTATTCATATAAGCAACTTATAATAATAAAATCCGGCATTTCAGCTATCGCGTATGACAGCGTAAAAAAGCTGAAATGCCGGAAAATTTTTCATATTTGGGGATGGCGGTATTCTTGCATGATTTGCCGTGTGGAAGCAATCATGCTCGTTTGATCTTCTTAAATGCCCGAACGGCTTTGCTTATAAAAGAATTATAATGAAATAATTTATGCGCCTGAGGTGTCGATTGGAGATATAATGAGAATAGCGTAACAAACCGAAGCAAAATCCCAAGACGTAATTGTCAGCGAGAATTTCAGAGAAACATCTTCAAAAATTGACACGGCTGATGATAGAGGGCGATATACTCATCACAGAAACCGAGAATAGCGCAGACGTCAGATTAATGCGACTTATGTCAGCAGGAAATTATTATGCTGTATTAAGACCGTCGTTTTTAAGTGAATAAAATCTATTTATCTGCTTAATACCTAAGAGGAAAGCTCGTGTGAAACCGAACTTTCCTTTTATTTTTAGTAAATTCCCATAATTTACGAAATTTGAGGTGCATATTCGTCAAAAATGCGTATTGACAAACATGCATGTTTTTGATAAAATTAAAAAAGAATAATAAAAGGAAATAAAATCTTTATAATGAGAAGAAAAACTGTTTTACCCGAGCTTCTTGCTCCTGCGGGAGATATGCAATGCCTTTACGCAGCCGTTAAGGGAGGAGCGGATGCCGTATACGTTGGCGGACGTTCTTTCGGAGCAAGAGCCTTTGCTAAAAATTTTGATATAGATGAGCTGTCTTACGCTGTGCGCTATTGTCATATTCACGGTGTTAAGCTGTACGTGACGGTCAATACACTTGTTTACGACAGGGAAATGAGAGAGCTTTCGGACTATGCGGCACAGCTTTGGAAAATAGGGGTTGACGCCGTTATAACTGCCGACCTTGGCGTTATAAGCGAGATAAAAAGAAGAGTTCCGAACCTTCCCATACATGCGTCAACACAAATGTCTGTTCATAATACGTACGGTGCAAACGAAGCAACAAGGCTTGGGTGCGAAAGAGTGGTTCTGGCGCGTGAGCTATCATATTCCAATATTGTCAGCGTTACCGAAAAATGCGGTATTGAAACCGAGGTTTTTCTGCACGGGGCGCTGTGCGTGTGTCATTCGGGACAATGTTTGTTCTCGTCGCTCGTTGGAGGAAGGAGCGGAAACCGAGGAGAGTGCGCTCAACCCTGCCGTCTTCCTTACGGCTCGAGATATCCGCTTTCGCTTTCCGATCTTTCGCTTGCAAATCATATAAAAGAGCTTATTTCGTCCGGTGTTGCTTCCCTCAAAATAGAAGGAAGAATGAAATCGCCGGAATATGTGTATACTGTAACACGGGTGTACCGCAATCTTCTTGACCAGGGACGTAATGCGAGCAAGCAAGAGGAAAATCAACTAAGGCAGATTTTTTCGCGCGGAGATTTTACAGACGGATATTTCACGGGGAATAAGTTTAAGGCTATGACCGGTGTGCGTTCTGACATAGACAAGGAGAATTCAAAGCAAATTCAGCCGATGGAGTTTTCACCCGAGAAGGTGCGCGTTAAAGCCGAGGTTTTAATGAGGCTCGGTAAGCCATCCGAAATGACGCTTATAATGAATAACGGAAGGCGTGTAACTGTTTCTGGAGCGGTGCCGGAGGGAGCAATCAATTCCCCTCTTGCCGAAGATGAGGTGAAGGCAAGGCTTTCTAAAATGGGCGCGACGGTTCTAAGCCTTGCGCCTGAGGATATTAATCTTACGCTTGACGTTGGAATTAATCTTCCGCCGTCGGCTGTTAATTCCCTGCGCAGAAATGCGGCAGAGGCGCTTGTCTCATGTGAAAGAAAGGGTGAAATCGCAGATTTCATCGCTGAAAAAGCGGCACGGGATGCTTCATGCGAGCTGAATAGCGCTTTATTTTTGGATGTAAACGTCTATAAAGAGTATGTTTGCGAAAATCACCGCAGTCCCGGCAGCTTTGATATTGTTTTTCTTCCGATTGAATCTTACATTCCCGATGCAAACGGGGTGTACATTCCGCCTGTGATAACAGATGAGGAGACTGACGAAATTGTTTCGCTTATTAAAAAAGCGAAAAATCAAGGCGCGCGGTACGCACTTGTCGGTAATATCGGCCACGTGTCTTTTGTTCGCGAAGCCGGGTTGATTCCAATAGGTGATTTCAGACTTAACGTAACCAATTCTTATTCTAAAGCGGAGTATAAAAAAATTGGAATTGAAAGAATAATTCTTTCCCCGGAAATTACTTTGCCGATGGCTCGCGATATAGGAGGAGGAGAGATTGTTTACGGAAGAATACCTCTTATGCTTACAGAGAGATGCTTTATTAAAGAGAATTTCGGGTGTGAGAGGTGCGGCAACGCATCGCTTGAGGACAGGACGGGGGTGAAATTCCCTCTTATGCGTGAATACGGGCACAGAAATCTGATTCTTAACTCAAGACCCACTTATATGGGTGACAAAAAGCATGATCTTAAAGAAGCGGGAATAAGTCACAGTCATTTTATTTTTTCGACGGAAACCGCAAAGGAAGCGGAGCTTATTATATTAAAATATATGCGCGGAGCTTCGCTTGAATACGATATCAGAAGAATAGGAAAACGTTGATATATAGCATTTATAAGGATTGAAGACTATGAAAATACTTATCACAACCGATTTATTCTTTATAGAAACCAATGGTGTTGTCACGTCTGTGCGCAATCTGATGGATGAGCTTAAAAAGAAAGGACATGATGTACGTGTCCTCACCATTTCCAACAAAATGAAGAGCTACAAGAATGGTGACGCTGTTTTGATAAGGTCCGTTCCGATTAAGGTGTATAGCGGCACGAGAATGCCGACATCGTACAGGCATAAATTTATAAAAGAGCTTGTTGAATGGAAGCCGGATGTTATCCACAGTCAGTGTGAATTTTTCAGCTTCAAATTCGCGCGTTATATCTCAAAAAAAACGAGCGCTCCGATTGTTCATACATATCATACCATGTATGAGGATTATGTAGGATATGTCTTTTTAATAAAAAAATTCGGACGGTGGTCTGCCCGAAAAATAACTAAAAGGTTTCTTGAACGTGTAGATTCTGTTATAGTGCCCACGGAGAAGGTGAAAAACAGACATATTGAAAACGGTATAAGATGTGAGTTTAATGTTATTCCAAGCGGAATTAATCTTGAACAGCACAAACAGAGAATATCAATTGAGCAACGCAACGAAATAAGACACAGATACGGAATAGCCGAGGATAAAACCGTTTTAATAAGTCTTGGTAGAATCGCAAACGAGAAAAGTATTGACGAATTGGTTGAATACTTTGCCTGTGTAAGCGATATGCGGCCGGAAGTTTTGTTAATGATAGCCGGTGACGGTCCTGCAATGGGGCACTTGCAAAACAAAGTGTCAAATATGAATATGTCGGAAAAAATTATATTTACCGGATTTGTTTTACCCACCGACGTACATAAGTTTTATCAGTCGGCGGATATATTCGTTAGTGCGTCAACAAGTGAGACGCAAGGGTTAACTTATATTGAAGCGGCCGCAAATTGTCTTCCTCTTTTGTGCAGATACGACGAATGTCTTGATAATTTAATCGTTCAGGGTGAAAACGGATATGTTTATAGGGATAAAAGTGAATTTGAAAACATGCTTGATTACCTTTTGGCTGAAAAAGAAGGTCTTAGGGTAATGGGTCAAAAAAGCGAAGCAATTGTTCAGCGGTTCGACAAAAAGATTTTTGCCGAAAGTGTTGAGCGGGTTTACACCTCAGCCATAGAAAACAAAAATAAAAATAATTGATGGAGAAAATATGTCAGTAGCTATAATAACGGGCGCGTCAAGCGGCATCGGCCGCGAATTTGCAAAGCAAATGAAGGAGCGTCTTGATGTAAAAGATTTCTGGTTTATTGCCAGGAGAAAAGATAAAATGGAAGACCTTGAATCAAATCTTGGGGTAAACGCAAAAATTATAAGCGCCGATCTTATCGAAAATGAGGGGATTGAAGCTGTCAGAGATGCTCTTAAAGAGGAAAAACCTTCTGTCAAGTACCTTATAAATGCTGCGGGATTCGGTAAATTCGGCTCGTTTGAACAGGTGGATGAGGTGGAGATAGCAAGAATGATTGACCTCAATTCAAAGGCTCTTGTTCTTATTACGCACATGGTAATACCATATATGGAAAGGGGAGGAAGAATCGTTCAGCTCGGTAGCGGATCCTGCTTCACTCCGCTCCCGTATTTCAACGTGTATTCTTCATCAAAGGTGTTTGTTCTGCATTACACAAAGGCGCTCAATTATGAAATAAAAAAATACGGACTCCGCGCAACCTGCTTTTGTCCCGGTTGGGTAGAAACCGATTTTCTGGATATTGCGGCAGATAACGGTGACGTAACGATGCCGAAATCAACAAAGCCTCTTCTGAAAAAAGAAAAAGTTGTTGAAAAATGCATCAACGCAATGGTTAAGGGGAAAACGATGTGCGTGACAAATTGGTACACAAAAATGCAGCACGTGCTGTTTAAAATATTACCGGACTGTATTCTTTCTAAGCTGTGGCTTGGTATGTTAAAGTATCCGAACGAAAAAGGAGAGAGATAATGGCAAGGCAGAATTTCAAGGCAGGAACGCTTGAAGCCCCGCTTCCCGCGGTAATGGTAAGTGTAGGTGACATGGAAGAAAGCAATATACTTACGGTGGCGTGGACGGGTATACTTTCATCAGATCCGCCCCGAACATATATTTCGGTGCGCCCGAGCAGACACTCTCATAAAATACTTACCGAAAGGCGAGAATTTGTAATTAATCTTACAAATGAAGCTCTTGCTTGGACAACCGATTACGTTGGAATATATACTGGAGCAAAGGTGGATAAATTTAAAAAATGCAACCTTACGAAGCTCAAAAGCCAAGCCGTTGAAGCACCGACGATAGCAGAGGCTCCGATAGCGCTTGAATGCAAGGTTTTTGATATTATAAAAAGCGGAACGCACGATATATTTATGGCGGATATAGTTAACGTATCCTGCGACGAGGGGATAATTGACGAGGGCGGCAGGATATGCTTTGACAAGGCGAAGCTTATCGCCTATTCGCACGGAGAGTATTTCGCGCTTGGGAAAAAGGTTGGCAGATTCGGATTCAGCACCGATAAGAAAAAGAGACCCGTGTCAAATAAAACCGCAAAATCTTCTCAAAATAAAAAAGCAAGTCATAAATCCGACAAACGTAATAAGAAGGAGGGAAGAGCTTGAGCAAGGAAAATGCCGAAAAGGTGAGGGAGCGAATACTGTCGCTTATTGATTCCGAGTTTGAAAGCGATGCTGCGTTCGAGCGTGTTATGGGGCTTTCCGAAAAGACCGTCAATAACTGGAGACGCGGACGGTCCTCATCGTATATGAAAATGCTCCCAAGACTTTCTGAGGAGTTTCGCGTTAACGTAGGTGAGCTTCTTGATATGCCCCTGAGAAATGACACTTCGGAGCTTTCGGAAGAAGAGCTTCACCTCTTGCATCTTTACAGAAAATCAAGAACTATGCCTCAAAAGCTGAGAGTCGCGCTTCGGGAGACTCTTGAAAATGTTATAAACCTGTACATAAATTCAGCGAATGAAATCAAAGCGAAAAATAAAAGAACCGCTGACCAATCAAAAAAGAATAAAGCCTAAAAACAAATAGCGCCCGCAATAATATTGCCGGCGCTCATCATTTTGTAAGATTTTTGTATTTGTCGGACATGGAAAAATCTTTTAGAATAGTGTTTATTAATTGAGAGACGGAACGGTTGTTTTTCTCTGCTTCTTTTCTGATTTTTTCAATTATATCTGCATCTAACGTAATGCTTATTGTTTTTTGGGATAAATTCATATGATGCTCCTTTTCTCTTGCGTTAAAGTTTTTACAAGTTAATTATATATTAAATACAAAACAAATACAAGCTGTAAGATGTCTTGTGCAACTTCTTACATATCTTTTCAGTATTTCAGTATAAAAGCACCGCCTTCAAATGAAAGCGGTGCTTTTTGCTTTATATGCGTTTTGCTTTTTGGTCGCAGTAAATGCAGTAATCGCCTTTAAAGAGGTGCTTGATTCCACGCTCGATTTTTGTAATGCAAAGAGGATTTTTGCATATGAGTGAGGGATTTTCTTCACCCGTCGGCTTACCGCCTTCGCTGTTCCTTTCCTTAAGAAGCTTAAGTATAAGAGCCATTCTTATATATCTGCCGTTTTCCGCCTGCTCGAAGTATGATGCTCTGGGGTCATCGTCAACGTCTGTCGCTATTTCGTTAACACGGGGCAGCGGATGCATTATTGAAAGGTCGGATTTTGCAAATTCAAGCTTCGCCGCGTCAAGAATGTAGGAGTCCTTGAGTCTTTCGTACTCATCCTTGTCGGAAAATCTTTCCTGCTGTATTCTCGTCATGTAGAGAATATCGAGCTCCGGAATTGCTTTTTCAAGGTCAACTGTTTCGGTGTATTCGGATTTTCCTTCGCCGAGAAATTCTGTTTTAATATAGTCAGGCAGCTTTAGCTCGTCGGGAGAAATGAGAACAAATTTTACGTTATCGTATCTTGACATGGCAGCAATAAGCGAATGAACCGTTCTTCCGTATTTAAGGTCGCCGCACACGCCAACCGTAAGATCGTTAAATCTTCCTTTTTTACGCTGTATAGTTAAAAGGTCGGTGAGCGTTTGGGTGGGGTGGTAATGTCCGCCGTCACCCGCGTTTATAATCGGCACCTTAGAAGCCGAAGATGCAACGATAGGCGCACCTTCTTTGGGATGGCGCATCGCAATTATATCAGCGTATGACGCAACCATGCGAATGGTATCGGCAAGTGTTTCACCTTTTGAAACAGACGATGAGCCGGAGTTCGAAAAGCCGAGAACGTTTCCGCCAAGGCTCATCATAGCCGAAACAAAGCTGAGTCTTGTTCTTGTTGAAGGCTCGAAGAAAAGCGTTCCGAGGATCTTGCCCTTGCAGGATTCGGAATACATTTCCGGGTGAGCTATAATATCGTTTGCCGTAGCACAGAGTTTCTCAAGCTCCTCAACCGAAAAATCAAGAATATCTATGAGATGTCTCATATTTATCTCCTTATGCCTTAGCGCCGTTTACTTCAAGGTATTTTTTTATGCGCTCAACGTTTTCGCGGTTTGCTTCGTTCTCTTCAAGATACTCAATAATGTCGTAAACGTCAACAACGGAATAAACGGGGAATCCAAATTCCTCTCCAACTTCAGCCATTGCTGACTTTTCGGTCTTTCCCTTTTCCTTTCTGTCTACCATAACGAAGGTTGCGATTACGTTTGTTCCCTTAAGAGAAGAAAGAATTTCCATGCTTTCGCGGATAGCGGTTCCGGCAGTAATTACGTCCTCTACGATAACGATATTCTCGCCTTCCCTCGGTACGTATCCGACGAAAACTCCTCCTTCACCGTGGTCCTTCGCTTCCTTTCTGTTGAAGAAGAAGGGAAGGTCAAGTCCGGATTTTGCAAGAGCTACAGCCGATGAAACGGCAATTGAAATTCCTTTGTATGCAGGGCCGTAAAGCACTGCTTTTTTGTTTCCTACCTTTTCAAGATATGCTTTTGCGTAAAATTCACCGAGCTTTGATATCTGCTCGCCGGTCTTAATATCGCCTGCGTTTATGAAATAGGGAATTTTTCTTCCGCTTTTTGCTGTGAAATCTCCGAATTTAAGAACGCCTGCGCCCTCAAGAAACTGTATAAACTCTCTTTTATAGCTTTCCATTTTACGTCTCCTTTTAGTCAACAAATTCGTTAATGCAGCGCTCGTATGCGCTAACGGGATCAGCTGCGGCTGTAATAGGTCTTCCGACAACGATGTAATCAGAGCCGATGCGTTTTGCTTCAGTGGGAGTCATAACTCTCTTCTGGTCGCCCTTGTCTCCGTCGGCAAATCTTACTCCGGGAGTAACGGTTACAAAATCTTTGCCGCATCTGTCATGCACCTTGCCTGCTTCAAGGGGTGAGCAAACAACGCCGTCAAGCCCTGCAAGCTTTGCGTTATGAGCGTAATGCATAACGACGTCGGCAATGGGCTCGTTTATAAGAAGGTCGCGCTTCATGGTCTCCTCGTCGGTTGAGGTAAGCTGTGTAACGGCGATGAGCATCGGACGCGTTCCGTCCGGTCTTGTAAGTCCCTCGATTGCGGCTTCCATCATGGGAATAGTTCCGCTTGCGTGAAGGTTGGTCATATCAACGTCAAGATGCGAAAGCACAGCCATTGATTTTTTTACTGTGTTCGGAATATCGTGAAGCTTGAGGTCAAGAAATATTTTATGACCTCTTTTCTTTATTTCTTTAACTATTGAGGGTCCTTCGGCATAGTATAATTCCATACCGATTTTAACAAATGGCTTTTTACCCTCGAATTTATCAAGAAATCTGAAAGTGTCCTCTGCGCTCGCAAAGTCGCAGGCAATGATTACGTCCTTTCCCATTTTAAATCCTCACTTTATTATTTGTGAGCCGCACCGATAATATCGGCAAGGCTTCCAATTCTGTATTTTTCCATTACTGTGGGTAAATCATTTATAATATCGCGGCATGCATAGGGGTTAACAAGGTTTGCGGCGCCGACTTCAACAGCGGTAGCGCCCGCCATCATAAACTCAATAACGTCCTCAGCCGAGCTAATACCGCCCATTCCGACGATTGGAATTTTAACTGCATCGTAAATCTGATAAACCATTCTGACAGCAACCGGCAATATCGCGGGACCCGAATAACCGCCCGTTTTGTTTGCGATTATCGGAGCGCGTTTTTTTAGGTCGATTCTCATACCGAGAAGCGTATTTATAAGGCTTATACCGTCAGCGCCGTTTGCTTCGCAAGCCTTAGCTATCGAAACGATATCGGTAACGTTTGGAGAAAGTTTAATAATAACCGGCTTTTTAGTTACTTTTTTTACCGCCTTAGTAACTTCCGCAGCAGCACTCGGTTGAGTACCGAAACTCATACCGCCACCGTGAACGTTCGGGCAACTTACGTTTACTTCAAGCCAACCAACTTGGTCTTCTTTATCTAAAAGTTCGCAAGTGTAGGCGTAGTCT
>JAZSGJ010000071.1:0-4893 GCA_045532675.1 Eubacteriales bacterium
AGAAGCTTTACGAGGCTCTTGAGGGCAATCCCGTTTGTATCAGATTCCTTGATCCCCCGCTCCACGAGTTCGTTCCCACAACTGATGAGGACATCGCGCTTCTCGCTAAGGCTCAGGGCAAGAGCGTTGAGGATATCAAGGCTATAATCGCATCTCTTCACGAGTTCAACCCCATGATGGGTCACAGAGGATGCCGTCTTGCAGTAACCTACCCCGAAATCGCAGCAATGCAGACTAAGGCAGTTATCCGCGCGGCTATCAACGTTCAGAAGGCTCACGCTGACTGGAACGTAGTTCCCGAAATCATGATACCCCTCGTTGGCGACGTTAAGGAGCTCAAGTACGTTAAGAAGGTAGTTGTTGAAACTGCTGACGCAGAAATCGCGGCTGCAGGCGCAACTCTCAAGTACGAGGTTGGTACTATGATTGAGATTCCCAGAGCTTGTCTCACCGCTGACGATATCGCAGCTAACGCAGACTTCTTCTGCTTCGGTACTCACGACCTTACTCAGATGACCTACGGCTTCTCACGTGATGACGCCGGCAAGTTCCTTGGCGCATACTACGATGCAAAGATTTTCGAGAACGATCCCTTTGCAAAGCTTGATACCACCGGTGTTGGTAAGCTTATGAATATGGCAGTAACTCTCGGCAGACCCGTAAATCCCAAGCTTCACGTTGGTATCTGCGGCGAGCACGGCGGCGACCCCACATCTGTAGAATTCTGCCACAAGATTGGTCTTGACTACGTATCCTGCTCTCCCTTCAGAGTTCCGATCGCAAGACTTGCAGCAGCTCAGGCAGCTCTTAAGGACTAATTCAATAAATACCGCCGACACTGTCGGTACAAAAGGCGAGCTTTCGAGCCCGCCTTTTATTTATTCATCGCTCTTTTATATAAACCTTGCATCTATTTAAAATTTTAACTATTTTGTCAACTATATCTTTATAATTCTCTATTTTACTTCCTCATTCCAACACTTCAACATCAAGAGCTAAATCAATGCCCTTTCTAATACTTTTTAAATCTTTGCATTGATTAAAAGAAGCTATTTCACCTATTTCTTTTTTCATCAATAATTCTTATGCGTAATAATAATCTTTATTTTTAAGTAACTCTTTATGCTTATGCAGGTATAAAAGAGTTTTTTCTTTTGCTTCCTCAAAAAACAATTTACACTTAAAATCTCCACTGTTAACAGACATATATACACTCTTTTCTATAGTAATTGATAAATATTATATCACAAGTAAAAATGCTTGCTTGCAAGGGCATTTTTACGCCTTGATTCAAGGAGCGCAGTCGCGAGTATTCGCGGGAGTGCGTAGCACATAGGCTTGCATAGCAAGACTTTCTGCGTATATTATAACATATTTTTAAAAATATTAACTATTAGTTATTGTCGTATACTTATATATGCTGTATTTTTATTTTGTTACGCCTTATACTTATAGTTACAGTAACAAACTATTATATGAGGTTTTAACAATGGATATGAAATCTATCGGTAAAAGGATACGCGAATGCAGAAAGAAAAAAGGCTGGAATCGGGAGACCTTCGCTGAAAAGATTGGACTTAGCGCTACTTTCACGGGAATGCTTGAACGCGGCGAAAAGATGCCCGGATTTGAGACATTTATAACAATTCTGAACGTCCTTGAAGTCTCAGCCGACTTTATTCTGTCCGACGTTACCAATGTTGGATACACCGTTAAATCGACAGAGCTTTCGGAAAAGCTCGCGACACTTAACCCCGAGGCTCGCGGAAGAATATTCGCCACCCTCTCTGCAATGATAGATTACGAGAAAAAGCCCTCCGGCTTAAAATAATGTAATTAACTTGACAAATGACGGTGCTGAATGTATAATAGATAATAATGATTTCTTCTGAATTATCGAAAATGGGGGAAGTTTTGAAATGAGTATTAAAAAAAATCGCAGCGTGATGTCTAAAGGCTGGAAATACTTTGACATAATGCATATGGACAGGCGAGTAGCAAGGATCTATGAAAACGGAAAATGTACTGTAAATTACCCCTCGTTTATGCCTTACAACCTCTATCTCGAAAAAGGAAATGATACCGACACGTGTATAAATAATTTAAGCAATTTCTATTATTGGTGCGCTTCGCGAATTTTGACGCTTGATAGAAAATACGCTAAGGAAATTCTAAACAGCATCGGCGCAATACAGGTATATACCGACAGAGAAAGAGCCGCTATTGCTATATCCTACCGCGCTCTCAGCCTGATGGACGTATATTGGATAAGAGCGAAAGATGACGATAAAACATTTGCCCAAATCAGCCTATATAACCATTCTCTCTCCGATGCTTTTGTAGACGTGAGTCTGAGAGGCAAAAATCTAACTGTTGAAAACGCGGAATTTATCAAGACTCAGGACCAGGCAGGCGATATAGGAACACCCGGCGTTGCTCCCAAGGCATGGATTCGTGAAAACGGCGTATTTTATCTCTTGAAAGACGGCGAGGAACGCGATGTAAATGCGGAAATTCTGGCATCAAAGATTATTGATTGCTTTGAAATAAATCACGTGGCGTACACAGAATCCGAGTTCAAGGGCACCCGTGTATCAAAATGCGAAATAATAACGTCGGAAGAACAAAGCATCGTTTCCTCTGAATACGTTGACATATATTGCAGCAATCATGATATAAACAAAATGGAGTTTGTTTTAAAAAAGGATAGCTATTCTTATTATATGATGAACATCGTAGATTATCTGGTAGGAAACGTAGACAGACATTGGGGCAACTGGGGATTTAACGTTGATAACAGAACAAACAAAATCGGAAAGCTCTATCCACTTATGGATTTTAACAAAGCATTTTTGTCATATGAAACTGCAGACGGAGCGCTGTGCCAAACTACCGAAAGGCGAATTTCTCAAAAACAAGCGGCAATCGAAGCAGTTCAAAACGTTGGGTTAAATCAGTTAAAAGAAGTTGACAGAAATTGGTTTGCTGACAAAGCAACAGCAGATATGTTTTTTAAAAGACTGGAAATTTTAAGAAACGCAGTAAAAAATCCATATTAACAAAAAAGACTCCGACAGGGTGAAATCCTTATTGGAGTCTTTGAATCTTTCAGATTTTACTACGAAAGGGATAACATGAATATCTTTATTCTGGGTAACGGATTTGACTTACACCATTCCTTGCCAACCTCTTACATGAATTTTCTTAATGTCGTTCAATTCCTTGTTCAAAACTATGAAAAAGGAAAAATGAACACTATCGGCGATGTGCTTTCATCAAACGAATTGCAGCAATCGGATAAATCTTTGTCTAAAAGCTACTCTGTTTACAAAAAAATATATGACACCGTCCCTCTGAACAAGCCGCAAACTTCAGTTCTGATTATGAAAGCAAAAACAAATATTTGGTTCAAATACTTTACTAAGTGTGTAAACAAAGATTTTGGGTGGATAGATTTAGAAAAGGAGATTGCTTTTGTAATAGATGCGTTTCGCCTTGCTTTTGAAAACATAAGTCCTAAATTTGGTTTAAAAAACACCTTGCCGGATTCCAGAAAAAGAATTGTTTTAAATTATTTTAATTTCTTTTACGATGCCGGTTCTGCGAACCAATACATTGGCGGCAGTAATTTGGAACGAGTCCAAACAGTCAAAAAAACATATTGTGTTGAAAACCACATTGGTTCAAACGTAATTGAAGTAGACAAAGCAGCAATTGTTGACGAATTGTATAAATCCTTACAAGACTGCGCTGAAATGTTAAAGCTATATTTGACAATTTTTGTAGAAAGCCTTGTTATTCAGATGAAGGAAACAAAAATTCTGCCTAAAAAAGGCATATATGAATACGGCGGTCGGGTCATAACCTTTAACTATACGAATACATTTGAGCATTTATACGCAACAGACGATAAAGTCAATCATATTCACGGAAGCTTAGACAAGAATATCGTTCTCGGGATAAATCCGGATGATTATGATGAATTGGATTATTTAGACACTCTTTTCATTCAGTTTAAAAAATACTATCAGCGGGTATTTTATAAGTCTGACGTCTCTCATTTAGAGATGATTAAAAACATTGATTTGTATAAAAAATATGGCGGAATTTCGCTAAACATAATCGGTCATTCATTAGATATAACGGATGAGGACATTATAAAAGAATGGATTATCAATGCCAAGGAAATAAGGATTTATTATCACGATGAAAACGCAATAGGAGCTTATATCAAAAATCTTGTTACGATGTTTGGAAAAAAGGATTTTGATGATATCAGAGTAAACAACAATCTTCAGTTTTTACCTATTCCGGCTATCGAATGGGAAAACGATCCAACGGATGACAAACTTTGATTTTGGTAAAAAAGTATCAGTTCTCGTAAAAAAACTGCGGGTAGTGCTGTCTCAAATGCTCTTAATTTCGCATTTGAGACAGCACTTTTTCTATGCGTTGAATAAAAATGCATGAAATAAATATCTCCGTGATGACTGCGGCTCTCTCCGGAACGGAACGATTACTATCAAAAACTGCACAGCTAAAGCCGCAGGAAACGATTTCGCGGTAGTCTTCCGTTCATACGCCAACTGGGATTACGGATACAAATGCTACTTCCCGAATGTGCTTGTCGATAACCTTAAAATCGAAAGCCGGAAAAACGATATTCCGAACGGAGCGAAGGTTAATTTTATTGCGGTAAACGCTATTACAACTAACAATGTTAATATTCACCTTGAGGAAAACAAACAGAACCCCGCAGGTCCCCCAGAGTTTATCACGGTAATCAATAATGAAAATGGATATAAATACTTTATTCCCGACAAAAGCGACTTCTTTGATGAAACAGACTTCTCGGCTTGCGAGGAAGGCTCTCTTGTCAGAGATAAAAAAGCA
>JAZSGJ010000032.1:0-2455 GCA_045532675.1 Eubacteriales bacterium
GGTGGAGGGGTTGAGCAGTTCCCTCCTCGTATTCCTATTAGTTTCGTTTAATTTTATATCGCGGGGTAGAGCAGCTTGGTAGCTCGTCGGGCTCATAACCCGGAGGTCGTGAGGTTCAAATCCCACCCCCGCAACCAAAAATCGACAAGTTTCGACAGAAGCTTGTCGATTTTACTTTTTCACTCTTCACTCTTCACTTTTCACTAATTCCTTGTCGATTTTTGGCGGAAGTAATACGTAATAGTGAATAGTGAAAAGGTGCTGATGTAGCTTTTCTCCTTTTGGTCGAAAAGCAATTTGTTATAAAACGAATACACGACAGTTCAAGCCCAAACAAAAAGTGGCAAGAATATCTTTTTTATCGCCCATTCACAAAAAACACCAACTTTTCGGTTGGTGTTTTTCTATTTTTTGTATTAAATTTGTGTGCGGTCACAATGGGTAGGCGGCGGCTATGCGACGGTGGAGGGGAGGCAAAGTCAACAAAGCAACGAGAAATGAAGCAAGGCTATGCCTTGAGCAAATTTCAACTATGCGACTTGACAGGGCAGTTGAATCAAAAACCGTTTAAACATATGAATTTTTTGCTCATAGGTTAAACATCTTATTTTAAAACTAAAAGCGGAGTGTTGACTTTTATATTGACTTTCATATTGCGCTGTGATAAAATAATAGTAGGTCCGGGGACGACACCCATTACAAAAAACGAAGACTCAGTTTACAGCAAGGGGGATGACACCCATCGAAAAAAACGTAATTGTTGTTGACGAACAAGGGAACATACTTGAAGCGACCTATCCTAAACGGGCAAAAGGTCTTGTTAAAAAAGGCAGGGCACGCTTCATTTCGGAAAGCATGATTTGCCTTGCGTGCCCTCCTGAGAAAACGGAGGAAAACGAAATGTCTACCACACAAAACAAATTTGATAATCTTGAAATTTTGATTGACGAATACGTAAGCCGTCAAAGTGGATCATCCGCATCAAAGGCCGAACTTATGAAGGCTATAAATGATGAGAAATTCATCGTTGCCGTAGATGCCGCTGCAAAGAACGGAAATGTCGGAACAGCGCTAATTCAGCAAAAACTGAAGATAGGTTACGGCAGAGCTGCATATATGATCGATGCGATGGAAGCTCTCGGACTCATTGGAGCACCTAAAAAACTGCAACCTCGCGAGGTTCTTCCCGCAGCAGAGGAATACCTTGCGTACAAGTCAAAATAACACCTGCCAAAAGAGTCACCCCGAGCCTTTCGGGGTGACTTTTCACGTAAAAGGGAGTAGGCTCAACCGAGCCTACTCCCTTGCTTATTCTGTTAACGTTTCGATTGCACTTCTCATTCCGAGCTTGAATGCGTAGGTGAACATCGCTTCTTCCGCGAGACTCGCATATTCGCTCCAGCAGTCGTCGAACTTCTCGAGGATTACCTTTTGCTCATCAGTCATGCTTTTCAGCAAGTCGCTGTGATGCCGAGCCATGTACTCCATCAGCTGCTTCATCTCGGGCGAGCGCTCTCTGCAATCGTCCTCGGGTACTATGTTTCCGTGCCACAGTTCTTTAATTATGCTTTCCATCGGTTGCACCTCCTGTTAGCACAACACAATACCACATAACTTCCGAAAAGTCCAGACTAAAATCAATAATAAAATCCTATTTTATCAAGAACATGCTTTATACGGTCATAAATGATCCACGGACGCTTACACAATAGAGAACTTGCTATGACTTTGTTATCAAAATTTATGGAATGATATTCGTTTCTGATTTCTGATAAATATTCTGTGTGTCCTTTTCTCTCATAAGAAAGTGAATCATTAAAGGCGGATTCTCCTACTAAGAAAACGGCATAAGCCCAACTGGGAAAGTTGGATGTTGATTCCGAAAAATCCTTTGTTAACTGCTCCATAATATCGTTGGCTTTAGTGGTGCAATGAAAATCGTCAGTATGTTCAAAAACTTGCGGATTGTTTTTCTTTTCTAGTTCAATTGCCGAATTTAGCAATTTTAGAAGTTTTTTGAAACGTCTATTGTTATCTGAATTTTCGTCGAAAAAGAAATAGGTTTCTGATGCCATCACTTCACCTCCCAAACAGTTTCATCACCGCAGATATTTCTAATTTTTATGCGGAGCGGTTTATTATCGGAAGTAATGCGGCAATCCCAAAACTCCTTGGTTTTCACGCCGTCCTTGTTGACTTTCCGCACGGCGTTACGGAATCATTGTGCGTCGTCACCGTCTTGTTCCAGACCGTACTCCTCGGGATAATAATATTTCGTCATGGGCATCGCCTTGTATTTCGGATGTCGCAGTCCCCGCTCGGGGACGGGATCGTACCCGCCTGCGCAAAACGGCTGGCATCGGAAAATACGTCCGACCGTTAAAATCATTCCTACGAAAAAGCCACGCTTTTCACACGCCTGCAAACCGTACGCGGAGCAGGTCGGCGTAAAGCG
>JAZSGJ010000084.1:0-3390 GCA_045532675.1 Eubacteriales bacterium
AAAAAACAAATCCGAACCACTTATCTGTTACGAAGTAGTTCGGATATGTTCTGTTTGGTGACTCGTGGGAGAATCGAACTCCCGTTTCAGCCTTGAGAGGGCCGTGTCTTAGCCGCTTGACCAACGAGCCATTTTCAATCGCTTGATTATTCTATCACATATTTTTCATTTTGTCAATAGATTTTGACAAAGTTTTTTATTTATTATTGATTTTATTTATTCTTTATGATAAAATAAACTCAAGAATAGCCTATAAGTATAATAAAACTAACCAAATTACAGAAAAAGGTTGTGAAAAAATGGAAATTTCAAAACTTAACCCATTTATACGCTCTGTCGGCATATATGAAACGATAAACAGAGCCGACGAATGCCAAGCGTATGATTGCAAAGTTATATATTTAATATCGGGAGATATTGCCGTAAATATTGAAAACAACAAGAAATTTCATATGACTCCGGGACATCTTTTATACATCCCCGCTGGAGTAAAATACAAGCTGAAAGCTCAATATCTGCGGGCGGCAATAATAACGTTTGACCCCACGGACTGCTGGAGTAATGAGACAGAAAAAATCCCACCGTCAGCACCGGAAGACTTTGAGCCTTCAAGATGCCATACCGGTGACTTTGCGCCGTTTGACGTCGTTCACATACTTGAGGATATGGAATCAGAGCGAGACACGTTTATAAGAATGGGAAACATTGCAACGTCGGCAGAGGGACAGTGGCGCGCGGAAATATCCGCTATGCTCAAGCTGATATTACTCAAAGTATCAGAAACAGTAAGTGAAAACGCATTACCGGCAAGAATGGTTGAATCTCTTGACACTTATATCCGTGAAAACTATTCAGAAGAGATATCAAATACCGAGATCGGAGCTATTTTCGGTTATCATCCGTTCTACGTAAGTCGGGTGCTTAAAGAAAAGAAAGGCATAACCCTCAGACAGTATATTATCTCATATAGGCTCAAGGCATCTAAAAGAATGCTTGAGCTAACCAAGAAAAGTATTGCCGAAATCGCAGAAGAAACAGGCTTTACCGACGCATCTTATTTCACAAAAACCTTCCGCGCCACGTTCGGCGTGACACCAAAGGAATGGCGCAACAAATTTAAAGAGGAATTTATATAATGCAAATAACAGTTTGCAAATGAGACTATGATTAAAAAAAATGATACAATAATGCTTGAAATAACCTCTATAACCAACCTCGGCTTCGGCGTTGGACGGTATGAGGGACTTGTTATCTTCGTTTCCGGTGCTGTCACGGGAGATGAAGCTAACGTTAAAATAATAAAAACCACTTCCTCCTATGCTGTGGGACGTGTGGAGAATTTTATTAAAAAATCTCCTATCAGAGACGATAACCGTTGCTCTATCGGCGCATGCACAAGCTGTGCATATAAAAGAATTTCATACAAGCACGAGGAAGAAATAAAACGCAGGGACGTCAAAGAGGCCTTTCTCAAAGCAGGGCTCGCGGAAGTTGAAATTGCAGAGCTGGTTGCCTCTCCTCGTATTACCGAATACCGCAACAAAGCGCAATACCCCATATCAAAGGATAAAAACGGGGAGTACGTTATCGGTTTTTACGCGCCGAAAAGCCACAGAGTAACAGAAGCAAGACTCTGCCCTCTTGCTCCGAAAGTGTTTGCCGACATTATTAATCATCTTGCCGATTTTTTCAAAAAACACGATATATCGGTCTATGACGAAGAAAAAGGCGCAGGCCTCTTAAGGCATATATATCTTAGAAGAGGCGAACTGACCAACGAGATTCTTCTTACCCTTATTATCAACGGCATAGCGCTTCCCCATTCCGATGAGCTTGTAAATTCTATAACTAAACAGTTTTCAAACGTCGTTGGAATTCTTTTGAACGTAAACAAAGATAAAACAAACGTTATTCTCGGAAATAAATTTATTAATTTATACGGAAGAGATTATATTTACGATATTCTTGGCGGCGTTAAGTTAAAAATTACCGCGCCGTCGTTTTATCAAGTCAACCATGATGCCGCGGAATTACTCTATGCAAAGGCAAAAGAACTTGCAAGTCCCACTAAATGCGACACCCTGCTTGACCTATATTGCGGAGCCGGCTCAATTGGGCTTTCAATGGCAAATGAAGTCGGAGAGCTTATCGGCATCGAGATAATCGAAAGCGCAGTTTTATGTGCAAGAGAGAATGCCAAAAACGCAAATATAAGCAACGCAAATTTTTACACGGGTGATGCGTTGCGTACAGAAAAGCTTCTTGACAACGCCCAAAGAGAGCTTGGAAGGAAAATTGAGCCCACGATAGTGGTGCTTGACCCTCCTCGCGCGGGATGTAGTGAGAAACTAATAAACTACGTCTCTTCCATCTCACCCAAGCGCATCGTCTATATCTCTTGCAATCCGACAACGCTCGCTCGAGACGCTGCTCTCTTTAAAGAGCTAGGCTATTCTTGCAGCGAGGTGACCCCTCTTGATCTTTTTCCTTGTACGGGGCACGTCGAAAGTGTCGTTTGTCTGACAAGAAAATAAGCCAAAATCGGCTTAAAACAGGCGAAAATGATCCTTTTGGAGTGATTTTGAGATAAAAATTCAAAAAATAAGTGTTCAAAATCAAAAAATGCCCCAATTTTTATTGGGGACAAATGTGATTTTTGAGCAAACCTCAAAAGTTCATTTTACAGCTGTTAGGGGTAACATATCGAAAGGAGAACTTTAATGAGCAAGTTAAGAATTATCGACAATATAAAAATTCTCACAGAAGTGGATGAGATAGCAATGGAAGCATCCCTTGTTTGCGATTGCGGAAACGAATGCTTTTATGTATCGCATACAGGAAAGAAAACAAAAGGACTCCTTAGCCCTTGGTTGATAAAAAACAACAAGCAAATCTCCGTTATGTGCAAATGTAAGGACTGTGGTAAAAAAATAATCGTATGTGACACCACGATTGATGGGTTAAAGCCTTTACATATTGAAAAGCCCAACTACGCAGAGCTCGCAATAAAAGGTAAAAACGTATTCAAAATTATCCTTTACTACAATTATCAAGAAGAGGATTATATGACAGATCGTTTTTACGATTGCTTTATACATGCGATAGACGAGGACGGCAAGAAGCGAATACTGTATGAAGGTTAGTAATAAATATACCTTTTGGCTTTACAACCCCCATTTTTGATAGGTTTTGAGACCTTTTGGAGTCTTGACCCTCGTCGAAACCGTCGTTTGTCTCACACGAAAATAACCCAATAATAAGCAAAACAAGGTTTTTTTGCCCTCAAATAAGGCTTTTTCGGTCATAACCGACTGGAGTGAACCCAATGCAATAGACACGAAATAAAAAGGCATTTCGTAGAATAGCTTTAGTTTGCCCTTAAAAGCTCGT
>JAZSGJ010000096.1:0-9213 GCA_045532675.1 Eubacteriales bacterium
GGTAAGTATTTTAAGTTGGTGGCATCTGATATCACGGGGAATGATGCCAGCTACATCGACATAACGTCAACTCTCAAAAATGGTGACAGCGTTATCGGCTTTTATTCGGTGCGAGAGATAATACAACATACGGTTTCCGAAACATCTGATTATTTCTATTATTACAGAAATATAGGCGCTGATGGTGTTATTGATTACGTCTGCCTTGGAAAAATTCCTATAGGTGAGCCACTTGCAAACAGACTTTTTTGGGGCTATGCATATGCTGATAAACACAATGAAGTTCAAGCCGATAACACACTTAATATCGTATCGCTCGACTTGCCCCCTGAACAATATGCACTGAAGAACACGGTTTTTCTTCGATGTGCAGAAGGAACGACGGATGCAAAAAATCTCGTAATATCATCTATCGATGTGCTAGGTCTTCACAATTATCTGACGGATGCAATAAGAATTATGTTTGTAGCCGAGTCAGATGACGGAGAGTCTAAAACCATTTTTTACAATCACAGAGAGCCGGAGTCGTTTAACGGACATCTTTTCTCGTTGCTTGGCGGAGACAAAACAGAGATAGTAAAGGTAGATATTTATATCTATCTTGACGGCACCGACCAGTCGGCATATGAGCAACACGGTATTCTTACAAGAAACGACGTAAGCGTAACGTTCACGGTAGATGACCACGATTATAATTAATTTAAAACAGGAATGCCATTTGGCAAAAAATAAATTTATATCAGTAAGTGAGGTACTCGATATATGGAAACAACAAAAAAGACCTTTAAACAATGGTTTAAGGATTTAAACAAGAAAAAGATACTATCAATAGCATTAAATACTATTATATGGCTTTTCGTTGCCTTCTCGCTTTTGATTACGATTATCGTATTCTCAGCGCAGGGCAGTAAGGACGGAGTTCCGTCTATATTTGGAAAAAGCCTTATAACGATATCAACAGATTCAATGAAGCCTGTATATAAGGCTGGTGACCTTGTCTTTATGGAAAAGATTAGGGATGCAGATATTGAAAATCTTAAACCCGGTGATATTATAACCTTCCATGCGCCCATAGATATCAATGGGGATGGTATTGTAGGAGACATTAATACGCACCGTATAGAAGAGGTTAACGGAAACAGATTCGTTACAAAAGGAGACAATAACCTTATTAAAGACAATGAAGGCGATAACCCTTATACAATTCATGCATCGGACATTATAGGAATATGCACGGAGGACGGAAAGATTGGCGGACTTGGAAACGTAATAAGCTTCCTTCGTTCATCTCTCGGATTCTTTCTTTGCATAGTTTTGCCGCTTATACTGTTTTTCCTTTATGAGCTTTATAACTTCATTTCGATTCTCGTAACCGAGCGCGCAAAGAAAACTGCGGGAGCTGCCGCTGTTGACGAAGAAGAAATCAAAAGACGCGCAGTTGAGGAATACCTTGCTAAGCAGAAGGAAGAAGAGATTAAAAAGCGCGCAATAGAAGAATATCTCGCTAAACAAGCGAAAGAAAATAATAACGAAGAAAACAATTCGCAAGATAAATAATAGATAAAATGACAACAAAACTTGACAAAAAGAGAGGGGGAAAGAGCTGAATGGGCGCATTTCTTGATTGGTTCTTTGCGTTTTTGACAACGATGATAGATGGAATCTGGAAAATGATATCAGGTTTTTTTGGCGGTATTTTTCAGATTTTTAACGTCGTAAGTTACATAAAGCAATTCGGTTCTTATAAGTCGGATTTTACAGCTCTTGATTGGATACTCGCTATATTCTCATTTATACTCGTAATGGGTATATGGGCAATTGTTATCTATATGCTTTTCCTCCTTATAAGAAAATATATCAGATTTCGTAAGTCGCTTGTCGGAAGCGAGGACCTTCTTGAAGAGGTTGCGGCGCTTCACCGTGACATAGTCAGACTTAATAACGAAAAGGAACGTATACTTGCTTTGAAAATAGGACAGACAAACGTTCCCGCGGATATGCTTAACAGTATTTACGAAGAGGAAGAAGAGGAAAGCGCGGAGGCTATGGAAGAAACCGAGCTTATGCCGAGATTTGCAAAGCTCGAGGCTATCGACCAGAAGTACAACTTTTATTCTCCCCCCGAGTACAGACGCGATTTCACGCTTCAAGAGGTTTGCGAAAGCTTTCGTAACTTCGCGTGCTCGAGAATGGGTCTTTACTATGAAAAGAAGGTTATCAGACTTCTTTTTGCCGGCCTCGCTTCCACAAAGCTGATTTTGCTCCAGGGTATTTCGGGTACAGGTAAAACCTCGCTTCCGTATGCTCTCGGAAAATTTATCGAAAACGACTCAACCATAGTTTCGGTACAGCCCTCCTGGCGCGACCGCACCGAGCTTTTCGGTTACTTTAACGAGTTTTCAAAGAAGTTTAACGAAACCGACGTTCTCAGAAGAATATACGAGGCATCGTATAGCGATGACGTTAACGTAATTATACTCGACGAGCTCAACATAGCGAGAATTGAGTATTACTTTGCGGAAATGCTCTCTATTATGGAAATGCCGAATGCCGAGGAATGGAGAATTGAGCTCGTTCCTTCATCATGGATAAACGACCCCAAGAATCTCAAGGACGGTAAACTTTTGATACCTCAGAACGTATGGTACGTTGGTACGGCTAACAACGACGACTCTACCTTCGCTGTTTCGGATAAGGTTTACGACCGTGCGCTTACCATAAATATAGATAATAAGGGTATAGCCTTTGAAGCACCCGATACTTCGCCTTCAAGAATCAGTTATACCTATCTTAACGGACTTTACAAAAAGGCGGTTCTTGAAAACCCGCTTGAAGAAAAGTATCTTTTGCTTATTGAGGAGCTTGACAATTACGTTATCAAAAAGTTCAGAGTTGCCTTCGGTAACCGTATTATGAAGCAGCTTAAGGTGTTCGTTCCCGTATACGTAGCCTGCGGCGGCACGGTGCTTGAGGGTATAGACCATATACTTAATACAAAGGTGTTCAGAAAGTTTGAATCACTCAACCTTTCTCTTATCAGAGACGAAATTAAGGGACTTATTAACTACCTTAATACTCTCTTTGGCAAGGATTCGATGAAGGATTGCATTGAGTTCCTTGAAAGACTCCAGCGCACGTACTGATTATAATTAATTTTCTGAAAGGAGATGCTTAAAATTGAATAACCTTTATGAAGAAATCAAAAGCAAAGCAGCCTCCGCCTTCAGAACTCTTTCTAATGAATGCGTACAATTCGATGATGCAAGAATGCTTCTCGGCGCTGCCGATTCGACAACCTCTCTTACGAGAAGTAAGATAAGCAAAGCAATTGATACCGACTGGATAGATAAAATTGAAGCGGCTTTGCCTGCGCTTGACGTTATAATCCGCAATCCCTCTGTTGCAATTGAGGACGTTGACGAGATTCTTCCCGTTGAGCTTTCAAAGCATATCACAGATAAATCGATAAAGCATCTTGCTCAGCATACAAATCTTATTCTTGACGTAAAGGGTGATGAGATAACTCCTCAGAAAATACTTAACGTTTTCCATGAGGAAACCAGCCTTACATATGAGAATAAATTTGTAAATACCTTACTTAGTCGACTTTCTGCCTTCGTTGACAAACGTTTGCGCGTTCTTAACGGCACAAGCGGTACAGAGGTGAATTATAAATTCGGTTACACTACCGAGTTTGAGCACTTCGCGTCAAAGGATGGCGGTCGAAATTCCGCTCGGGTGGATCTTCGGATTGAGTTGACCTCACCTCTCGGTTCGGAGATCACCGAGTCGGACCATGAAATAAACGAAAGATATATAGAAGCTCTTAATAGGATTAAGCGCATAAATACGGCGCTTATCGGATACGGCTCCTCGGCTTTTGCACAGAAGCTCGGTAAAAATTACGTAAGACCGCCGATTATCAGAACTAACGCAATACTTAAAAATAAAGACTTAAGAGAATGCCTAAACCTATGGGAATATATAGAGAATTATGAAAAAGTAGGATATTCCTTCGTAGGAGATAAATTTTACGAGCTGCCTTCGGCAGATTTTGTCAGCGGAATGTATTCAAGCGCGGCGCTTCAGTACCTCGCGCTTTACAGCGGTGTAACGGAAGAGAATGAAAACAGCCGTCTGATTTCCGAAAAGCATCTTTTTGAAAACTTGCCGGAATTCGATGACGAAATTGAGAACGAAGAAATTGACGATTATCAGGTTTATGATTCGGAATATAGGAAGACAGTTCCCGTATCCCGCCTTATGAACAACAGGAAAAAGTTATCTGAGGACGAAAAGAAAATCAGAAGAGCAATTATTGTTGCACTCAGGGCAGACGAGCTTATCAATGAAGAAATTTTGCGCGAGGAAGCGGAAAAACGCCGCCTTGCAAGAGAAAAACGTCTTGCCGAGGAGGAAGAAGCAAGAAGGCTCAGAGAAGAGGAAGAGGCAAGAAGACTTGCCGAAGAAGAAGCAAGAAGACTTGCTGAGGAGGAGGCTCTGCGCCTTGCCAAGGAAGCGGCAATGCGAGAGGTTGCCGTACGCTACAGACGCTCGTTCATGTCAAGATACATACAAGCCGAGCCTTATATACAGGATTACTATACCGAGATTAAGAACCTTCTTCTTTCATATAAAGGAGTTAAGGCCAAAACTGCCTGGGCTAAAGAAAACTTTAAGCGCGGCAGAACGCATATAGCAAAAATAGACGTTAAGGGAAAGGCGCTGTGCCTTTACCTTGCAATTGACCCGAAAACGCTCGAAGGAACGAAGTATAACGTTTCCGAGGTTAAGGGGGAATGTCCCACTCTCCTTAAAGTAAAGAGTGAGAGAAAGAAAAAATACGCAATCGAGCTTATTGAGATGCTTATGGAAAATCTTGGATTTGATAAGATTGACCGTGAGTATGAGGATTATCGCCTCGCTTATGAAGACAATGATGCTCTTATTGAGCGCGGACTTATAAAAGTTATTTTGCCTAAGGGTGAAATAATTGATGAGAATACCGTTATGGTAAAGGCGGATCTCAGCGAGCTTGAAGTAAAAAAGCAGACCGAAATGACAGACGAGGAAAAAGCGTCAAGCGGCGGGGAAGAGTCGTGCGATTCGGATATTGCCGCGGCTGCAGAACAGTTTACTGAAGCTGCGGAAAACGCCGAGGAACAGAGCAACGAAGCATCTAAAAACGCTGAGGAACAGTTTAACGAAGAAGCCGAAGAGCAGCTCACCGAGGAAGAGATTATTTCAATCGTTGACAACGGTATTTCCGAAATAGAGGAAATAAAAGATATAATCAGCCTTTCTGCTATAGAAAGACCTGCAATTCGTCTTGATCCTTTCGCGACTCCTCTAGTATTCAGAAAAGAGCGCGCGCCTTCAAGACCTGCGTACGTTTTCAGCGGAGAGGGGGATGGGAATTCAGTCTTTACTATTCCTTATACAAGAAAACAATATCTTGCATTGCCGAGAAAGAAAAAGAAGAGCGTTCTTATGAACGTAAATGCAATTTTAAGATATAACTCAACCTTGAAGCTTCTTGAGCGCTTGCGCTCCCTCAAGTCCGAAAACCCAAGAATTCGCGAGAGAATAGAAATTCTTGAGAAGCGGCTGAAAAGTGAGCGTAGATTTTTGCCGAACGCAAATTTATGGGCAGATGCAGTCAAAAGAGTAAGAAAATAAAATGAATTCAGAAAAGAAAACAAAGAAAAAGAGTGCACTTGGAATAACGTTATCAGCGTTATGGTGGAGCGCTGTTGTTTTGCTTGTTTTGCTTCTTGTCAATATTCTGGGTGCTAAGATGACCGGAAATGTTCCGCGCGTATTTGGCTATTCAATAATGAATATCGTCAGCGGAAGCATGGAGGATGAAATTCCGAGAGGCTCTTATATTCTTATAAAAAAGGTTGAGCCGGAAAAGGTCAAACGCGGAGACGTTATCTGCTTTTATTCGACCGATCCTCAAATATACGGACTTCCAAATACGCATCGCGTAGTGGAAGACCCGATAAACAATAACGGAAGCATCGAATTCGTTACACGGGGCGATGCAAATCCAATAAACGATAAGGAAACAGCAAAGGCTGAAAACCTTATCGGAGTGTATGTAAAAAGACTTGATACGCTTACGGCTTTTTCGAATGCTTTAAAGGGAAATATGATGATATTTGTAATTATAAGTTTACAAATATGCATGTTTGGAATGACTTTGTTCGCCGTCATTGCCATTAAGGTAAATAAAAATTCTGACGGTATTTGAAGAAACGAAGAAGATAAAAAAGAGTAAAACAGAAAGGGGAAGCAAATGGAAAAGAAAGAAAACCGACCAAGGTTTACCTCGGTGTTTGCGAGAGCACTTATGCTGCTTGTTGCATTGCTTCTCGTAATATATTTTGTTTCCGTTTTGACCGGTTCCTCTGATTTCTTTGCCGATTCAGCGGAGAAAAATGCAAAGCTTTATTTTGAAGAGGACATTGCGAGAGCCGAGGCACTTGCCGATGCGCATTACAGCAATCTTTACGAAATAGTCGAGCGCCTTAGATATTCGGGCAGCCGCGCAGAAGTGGAGAATATAGTGGAAAGCTATATAGGAAGCGATACGTTCGGTGATCTAAGATATTACTCTCAAGGAATTTCGTATGCCGCAAACGGCTCTGTCGTAGCATTTGAAAACAGCGGCAGAGAGTATATAGAAGCACTTGCGGCTTCAAATACCGAAGGGTGCACACCCGTTTATTACGACGTAACGACTCAGCTTGATTGCATTGCTTTTTTTGTTCCGATAAGAGGTTCTCTTTACGTTGACGGAATTTTATCTATAATTCCTGCGAGAAATATAATTAGCGTTGGTTCTGTTATAAATGAAAAGGCAAGTGCAGTAGCTATAATTGACGCAAGCGGAAAGGTGCTTTCGGATACGTGTGCCGAGTCGTTTAAAGTGAGTGTAGGCAATAATTTTTACGATTTTACAACTGCCATGACACATAACAAAACGGCTTCGGGCTTGGTTTCCGATGCGGTTGCTCTTAATAAAAAAACCGCCATTACAATCGATGCGGGAAGCGATAAATACACGTTTGCGATTTCTCCGCTCTCAAAATTTAATAATAACGTATATCTTATTTCTATTAGCGAAAGTGAGGGACTTATAGCTCCCGAGCTGACTTATATACGCCATATAGTTAATTTGCTTGTTATAGCTATTATCGCTCTGGCGGTTGGCTTTATTTATGCGATGCTTTATCAGAGAAAGGCAAAGCAGGCGCTTTCCGATGCAACTCTTGTTGATACCAAGCTTGAATGCCCAAATGCAACTCAGTTTAATATCAACACCAAGAATATGATAGCTATCTATAAAAGGAAGTATTCCGTCTGTGCGCTTTCAATAAGAAACTTCTTTTATCTTAACGAGCAGCTCGGTGAAGATGACTGCACGCAGCTTTTGAAGTCGCTTGTAAAAATAATTGACAGTATTACACACGAACAGGAATGCTTTGGCTATGCGGGAGACGGCAAATTTCTCCTCTTAATGATAAATGCAAATTCCCACTCAGTCAGCGACAAGATAAAATTGATTGAAACAATATGCAACCGTGAGCAAATTTTAAAAGAAAAGGGAATCAAAATCAAATTTGCAGCCGGTGTGTATAACGTATTTTCGGGGCGCAGACGCACAGTTCAGGAAATGATAGAGTGCGCGAGTACCGCCTGCGGATACTCAGAGGAAAATCTTAAAACCACATATACTCTCTTTACCGAAGAGGTAAAGGCTGAAATTGAGCATAATGAAAGAATCGAAGCAACTATGGAAAGCGCTCTGCAAAACAGAGAGTTCCGTGTTTTCTTTCAGCCTAAATACAGCGTTAAAAACGATGCGATAGACAGCGCGGAGGCCCTTGTCCGTTGGTTTGACCCGAGAAAAGGCGATTATATGTTTCCCGCGGAGTTTATTCCGCTGTTTGAAACAAACGGATTTATAGTGAAGCTCGACCATTTCGTGTATATAGAAGTTCTTGAGTATCTTTCAAAGTCGGTTGAGAAGGGCGAGAAGGTAGTTCCCATTGCGGTTAACGTGTCACGCGTTACCGCCACAAATCCCGATTTCATAAATTTCTACGTTGGAAACAAGAAAAAATACGGTATACCCGATGGATTTATCACTCTTGAGCTTACAGAGAGCTTTGCTATGGAGGATTACGATAAGATTTCGGGCATTATAAGCGCGCTTCATAACGGCGGAATGCGTTGTTCAATAGATGACTTTGGCTCGGGATACTCGTCGTTCAGCATTCTTAAGCAGATAACGGTTGACGAGCTGAAGCTTGACAGCGTTTTTGTAAAGCGCGGCATTGACGTAAATCGCGATGACAAATTGCTCTCCAGCATAATCGAGATTACAAAATCTATGGGAATGCGAGTCGTTCAAGAGGGTGTTGAGACTAAAGAAAACTTTGATAAGGTCGTTGCCATGGGCTGCGACGTAATTCAGGGATATTACTACGCAAAGGCTATATCTCTTGAAGAATTTAAAATATTCATAAGCACAAATACTTCAATTAAATATAAATCGCTTGTTAAGTAAAAATGAGAGGGGGAGAGGATTTGAAAAATTACTTAAGTTCAAAATTTACAATGTTTTTTATCTCTCTCGCTCTTGTTCTAAGCATCGTGGGCATGCTTTTATTAAACGGAAGCGTTGCGTGGTTTGCCGAAAACGACAGAGTCTCGGCTGCCGGAATGCAGGTTAAGATTAATGCACCTGAGAAAGTAGTAAAGAGCGTGCAGTACTTTCCTATTTCCTCAATCACTCTTTCGGGAAGCCATAATATATATACATTCTCGGGAGAAGAAATTACCGAGCCTGCCAAAAGAAAGCTTGGGGTTTTTTCTACCCTTGAGGCAGAGCGTCAGCTCCTTATAAAAATAAACCTTGCCGAAGGGGTGAATAGTGTAATTGTGAGTGCTGAGTCGGAAGCCGACTCATATATTATACAGAACCAAGACACAGTAATTAATATGAAGGGCAATTCTCTTTCCTCGGTCATAGAATTTTATTGTATTTCCGATATTGAAGAAGAGAATGAATCTTACGTTATATCCGGAAAGGATATTGCTGATTCCGTTACAAGATTTGCTGAAAAAGAAAACGGAGAAACAGCGTTTGATTTTTCGAGCAAAAAAGAGTTATATTCTACTGCAACAGGCGAAACTGACAGT
>JAZSGJ010000022.1:0-4576 GCA_045532675.1 Eubacteriales bacterium
ATTATACAACAAAGCAAGCGGATGCTCAATACCTTTCGGTAAAGAACATCCGCTTTTTCTTTTTTTAGGTTAGCTTAATGAGCTAGCCCCTTTTGATATATTACACGTCAAATTACATTATATCCACATGAAAGTGCGGAATTTTTCGTTTTTAAACCAACGGCGCTCCGTCTTAAGCTTGCCCTCCTCGGTAAGTCGCCAAAGCACGTCGTAAACCAGCCTTGCATGCTGGAAAAGAGGATGATCACCGGGGAAAATATCGCGCATTTCTCTTGCTATCGCAAGTTCAAGGTCATCAAAATACAGAGGCTCGTCAGCTTTTCCCTGAAGCATGCCGACTATTCTGTTATATCCGTCCTCAAACACCTCGGGAGTAATCTCGCTTATCTCCTCGCCCTCCATCTTATCCTCTGTAGCAATTCTGATATTGTCCTTCGTGATTTCACACGGGTACATTATAGGCAGCTGCTGATATTCACCGGGCAATCCGTCCGGGAACGCGAATCTCGTCGTTGCGATATACATGCCGTCCTCGGTTTTAAGGGTTGCCGCAGGTCTTGTTGTGCGAAGCACGTAGATTCTGTCCGGAGTTGCAACGTTAATCATTTCAAGTACTCCGTCTTTGTATAAATAGGAATCAACCTTGGACATGGCAGCCGTCATGCTCATTCCTTGATTATAGTAATAATGAACGGCATTCGTACGAATCTCTGCGCCGCTCGTATTAGCGCCGTTCTTGAGCACGGGCATATTGCGCTTTGTAGGAACCCGCATCTCAGCCTCGTTTGCATTAACACTCACGTTCTGATAATCGGCAAGTCCGTTTTTCTCAAAAACCTCGCCGCGGAACTTGTATCCCGCATCGCAAAGCATTTCGGCAAGCGAACGACTTCTTGCCGCAACGTCGCCTATACTTATTCCCGTTCCGTTGGTTACGCCCGCCATGGTTTCATCGGGAGTGATAAACGGATGAGCCATAACG
Source organism: Eubacteriales bacterium (assembly GCA_045532675.1). Classification (GTDB taxonomy): domain Bacteria; phylum Bacillota; class Clostridia; order Oscillospirales; family CAG-272; genus UBA1740. The sequence goes on from JAZSGJ010000022.1 coordinate 983, forward strand.
TATGAATCATTCTTTCCACCCGGTCTTGTATGAGCAATCCCGATTGTGCCGGGCAGATAGAGCGCATCGGTATGCTTTATAAGCGCGTCAACGTCACCTACTATCTTTCTGTAATAAAGTCTGCCTTCGTGAATAGTTGCAATTCCCGTGCACATTCCTCCGTCATAATCCTGCTGACGGCGAAGCATCTCAAGAAGTATCGGCGCTGCGGCTCTTTTACCTACGTATCCTGCTATATTACACATGTTTTTTCTCCATGCTTTTAAATCCACATAAACGTGCGGAACTTTTCGTTTTTAAACCAACGGCGCTCTGTTTTTAGTTTTCCTTCTTCCTTCAGGCGCCAGAGAACGTCATAAACCAGCCTTGCGTGCTGAATAAGTCTGTGGTCACCGGGAAAAAGGTCGCGCATCTCGCGTCCCACGGCAAGCTCAAGGTCGTCAAAATGGAGGGGCTCGTTGCCCTTGCCGCGAAGCATGTCGCAGATTCTCTTATATCCCTCTTCAAGACTGTATTCGGTAAGCTCGCTGACCTCCTCGCATCCAGTCATTTTTTCGTCGGTGACTATAATTTCGTCATTAGTAATTTCGCACGAGTGCATTAACGGGAGCTGAGTGACCTCGCCTTTAATTCCGTCAGGAAATGCAAATCTCGTGGACGCGACGTATATTCCGTCATCGGTCTTTAACGTTGTGGCGGGGCGTGTTGTGCGAAGTATGTAAAATCTGTCCGGTGTTGCAACGTTGACTGCGCCGAATACGCTGTCGGTATAGCATTCGACAGACATTTTTGCTATTGCCGCAGACATACTCATTCCGTGATTATAGTAGTAGTGAACAAGATTTGTGCGCGTTTCAACGCAGCTTATATGGCTTCCGTTTTTTAGGACTGGAAATTTAGTTTCCATCGAAGCAAAAGCTTCGCCGCGGAATTTATAGCCCTCGGATTCAAGGAAATCCGTCGCTCTCTGAATGTCTACGTGATACTCAGGAAACGGTGCCGTTCCGTTTGTAAAGCCCGCAATGGTTTCATCCTGCGTCACAAAGGTGTGAGCAAATGCATAGGTCTGATTGCTTCCACCAGGTCTTGTATGCGCTATACCTACAGTTCCCGGAAGATAAAGCGCATCGGTGTGCTTAATAAGCGCATCTACGTCACCTACTATCTTTCGGCTGTAAAGCCTTCCCTCATAAATCGTTGTAATTCCCGTGCATACACCGCCGTCAAAATCCTGCTGACGTCTTAGCATCTCAAGAAGTATCGGCGCTGCAGCTCTTTTACCTGCATATCCTGCAATATTACACATTTCTACTCTCCTTATTCAAAAATTATAGGCAGGAGTTTTTCCTCCCTATATAATACTATAACGTTAGGTTTTTGTAAAGAGATTTAATCAAAATTGTTTTAAATTTTCATGCTTTATATTAAAACAAAAGCTTTCCTTCAATTTTTGTAAGCTCTTTTCCCTGAAATATCTCAAATGCGTTTTTTTCATAGTCAAGAGGTGTCAATTCTCTTACTCTCTCGATATTATTAGTATTTTTGGGACTCACCTCATAAAGCCATACCGTGCCGGGATATACGAAGTTAGTCATAAGAGTGTCGAGAAGATCATTCCAATCTATCTTTCCCTCTCCGGGAAGAAGATGCCTTTCATTTACGAAATCGTAGTCGGAAATATGTAAGGCTACTATCTTGCTTCCGACAGCTTTAGTGAAGTCTTTATAGCTTTCGGAAAGAAGGTGGTTTGTGTCGTAACAAACGCGAAGAAGCGGGTGTGCTGATATGAGTTCAAGAATTTCCGCAGAATCTCTGCCAAGGCAGGTACGTGGCAAATTTTCAACTGCAATAATCGCTCCACACTCAGCCGCTATTTCAGCAAGTCTGGCAAGGCTCTTCTTAGCGCATTCCATTCTCTCTGCTCTCTCGGAATCAGCAATCGGCTCTCCGCTTGCGTGAACTACAAATTTCGCTGATTTATACATATTCTCTGCCATTGCGCGGCGTATAATATCCGCCATCATCTCAACCGATGCGTCTGCAAGCTCGGGCTTAGAAATATCTATTTTGTCAAATGGGCTGAATGGGAGATGTATCGAATCTACGGTAACTCCGTAATCGTGTGAAAGTCTTGCGAGCTTTTTGAAATCCATCTGTGCCATGTGGCATTCCGGCAGCGAAAGCTCCGTATAATAGATAAATCCCTTTCTGTATGAATCGAAAAGCTCATCGTTTATGTCCTCAAGATTGTTACCGCACGTGGACATTCCTCGGTTGTAACCCGTTTTCTTGTTAGAGGTCTGGAAAACCGTATACTGATATCCGTTGGGGTTATCCTGAACGATATTGTTAACGTATATATCCCTTACGTCAGCGCGCAGCTCCAAGGCAAACTTTGCATTTCTTGAATGAACCCCTTTTTTATCAATTCTTTTCTTTCTTCATTTTATCTTCCTGATAAATATAATAGCGTTGCTTTACAAAGAACGTACCGAGCAGTCCGAACACAAGGACACCGAGTAAGCAGACAAGCGTATCCGAGTCGATCAGTGCGGGAGCGAGGTTAGAGATGCGGATCTCCTCACCGTCTACCACAGCAATCACGGAATTGACCGCGGTGTGCGGTGTTCGGGTCTCCCATTCATAAAGCACGTCATACGTTCTGTGCGCATGAACGGTCACACCGTCGATCACAACGCGCTCACGCACGCCCGCATTCTCCACTTCAACATAAAGCGCTTCCAATTTCAGATCCTTCTCGTTTTCATTGAACAAAACCCCTCTGATCTGTCCGAGGTAGACCTCCCCCGTCGCATCCTTTTGCGATACGGAGACGGTCAGCGGTTGCTTGACGGAAAAGCCGCCGATGCCGCTCGGCAAAAGCGTGATCACGGTAAGGACTATGCACGCAAGAAGCAACAAAGCAAACACACCGAGCCATATGTTACAGGTGATCTTTCTCATGCGCCCATGCCTCCCTTGATCTGCACGCCCTCGGAAAAGACGCGCGTCAGATTTCCGTTTCGATCCATTACGATCGCATCCGCGCGCTTCCCTGCATCAAGACTTCCGACGAGGTCGTCAATCCCCACCATCCGCGCGGGATTGACCGTAGCACAGGCGACCGCATCGGCAAGAGGTACGTCGGCCAGGCGCATCAAATTTTTCATGCCGTCAAAAAGATCCAGCGTGCTGCCCGCGATCGTTCCGCCCTCGGTAATGGCACGTCCGTCCTTTACGATCACGGGCATACCCGCGATCGTGTAGTTGCCGTCGGGACAACCCGTCCCCGCCATCGAGTCGGTGATCAGAACCGTTCTCTCGCTTCCGAGATTGCGGTACGCCAAGCGCACCATATCGGGACAGATGTGAACGCCGTCAACGATCAGCTCCGCGAAGCCGCCCTCGCAAAACGCCACCGAAACGGGACCTCCCTCACGGTGATGAAGGGGCGGCATGGCGTTGAACAGATGGGTAAAGGAGTTAGCACCCCGCTTCAAAAAGGAGCGAGCCTGTTCTGCCGTTGCCATCGTATGCGCAAGTCCTACGCTCGCGCCGCACGCAAGCGCCGCCGCGAGAAACGAACCGTCTTCA
>JAZSGJ010000031.1:0-21251 GCA_045532675.1 Eubacteriales bacterium
AAAAAAATATCGAAAAAACTATTGCAAATAGTAAATGTTTTTGCTATAATAACTTTCGTCAAATGTTTCATCTGAAACAAGTTAAAAAAGAAAGGATTTGAGATTTTAAAAAAATGGCAAAACTCATTGAGTTGAAAGGAATTTCAAAGTCTTATGACGGTGAAAAGGTCATAGATTCTATGAATCTCTATATTCGAGATGGCGAATTTATTACATTACTTGGCCCCTCAGGATGCGGAAAAACAACGACGCTACGCATAATAGGCGGCTTTGAGGTGGCTGACGAAGGTGAACTTTATTTTGACGGTGTCGAAATAAGCGATGTTCCCGCATATAAAAGACACATCAACACCGTATTTCAGAAATACGCCCTGTTCCCTCATCTTAATGTATATGAAAACATTGCATTTCCTTTAAGACTAAAAAAGACAAAGGAAGATGAAATAAAAACACGAGTTACAGAGATGCTTAAAATGGTTGCACTCTCGGGATTTGAAAACAAAAGCGTAAGCACTCTTTCGGGTGGCCAACAGCAGAGAGTTGCAATTGCAAGAGCTCTTATCTCCCATCCAAAGGTTCTTCTGCTTGACGAGCCTCTCGGTGCACTTGATTTAAAGCTTCGCAAGGATATGCAGAACGAACTTAAGAACATACAGAAAGCAATCGGCATAACCTTTATATACGTAACTCACGACCAGGAAGAAGCGCTCTCAATGTCAGATACCGTTGTAGTTATGGCTGACGGAGAAATACAACAGATAGGAACACCTACCGATATATACAACGAACCCAAAAACGCGTTTGTTGCAGACTTCATCGGTGAAAGTAACATTATAGACGGTGTGATGCTTGAAGATAAAAAGGTCAAGCTTGCAGGTCATGTTTTCGAATGTGTTGACAGCGGATTTGAAAAGAACGAGCTTGTTGATGTTGTTATTAGACCCGAGGACGTTGATGCCGTTGCCCCCGAAAAAGGCATGCTCACCGGCAAAGTAACAAGTGTTACCTTCAAAGGTGTCCATTATGAAATTATAGTTGATATAAAAGGCTTCAAGTGGATGATACAATCCACCGATTACGTTGCTCCCGATGCGGAAATCGGGGTTTACATAGAGCCTGACGCTATTCATATCATGAAAAAGTCGAAATATTCGGGCAAATTCGGAGACTACTCTTCCTATTCCGATGAAATAGACGAGCTTTCAAATGCAGATAATGCAGAAGAATTTTAAAACAAGTAGGTTAAGAAATGAAAAAAAATAAATCATTAATGCGTTCTATAGCCGCAGCTCCCCATATATTTTGGGCTGTGCTTTTCATAGTTCTGCCTCTTTTTATCGTCGTTTATTACGCTTTTACAGATTCGGAAGGCAACTTTTCATTTTCAAACATCGCCTCACTTCCCGACTATGCTTCAATATTTGGACTGTCAATTGAGCTTGCTGTTATAGCGACGTTTGTTTGCCTTATCATCGGTTATCCCCTTGCTTATATAATATCAAAAGCAAAGCCTAAGAACCAGAAGTTATTCATTATGCTGCTCATGCTTCCAATGTGGACAAACCTTCTTATAAGGACTTATTCCATAATGGCAATACTTGATAACGGCGGTATTCTTAATACCATTCTTGGAACATCAATGAAAATTGTTGGAACAAAGGGCGCTGTTATATTCGGCATGGTTTATGATTTTCTGCCTTATATGGTGCTTCCGATTTACACATGTATATCTAAAATTGATAAAAACATGTGGGAAGCCGCATCCGACCTCGGTTGCAATAATTTTACAACGCTTACAAGGGTAATTCTCCCACTTTCACGCTCAGGCATCGTTTCAGGAATAACAATGGTTCTGGTGCCTTCAATCAGCACCTTCTATATCTCACAGAAGCTTGGCGGCGGTACGTTTGAGCTTATAGGGGACACTATAGAAAGGCAGTTTGTTTCAGGTGCGTTGAACGTTGGCGCCGCAATCTCCCTCGTTATGATGATACTTATCATAATATCGCTTACAATTATGAATAAGTTCGGTAACAATGATGAAGGAGGTATAATAGTATGAAAAAATACGCTTCCATTATATACCTTTCGATTATATTCGCAGTTCTCTACATCCCGATACTGACCGTTATACTCTTTTCGTTTAACGCAACCGAAAGCACGGCTAGCTTTTCGGGATTCAGCTTCTATTGGTATGCTGAGCTTTTTAAATCCGAGGACGCGTGGATTGCTCTCAGAAATACCTTGGTTCTTGCAGTGCTTTCCGCAATTATAGCTACTGTCATAGGAACTGCCGCGGCAGAAGGCATTTACAAAATGAGAAGCAAGCTTATGAAAAGCGCCGTCACTTCTGTAACGAACATTCCAATGATGAATCCGGATATGGTTACGGGTATGTCCATGATGCTTTTCTTTGCTGTTGTAATGGCAATATTTAAAATATCAAACTACAACGATATCGGTTTCGTTGCAATGCTTATAGCGCATACCACATTCTGTCTCCCCTACGTTATTCTGTCGGTTTTGCCAAGAATAAACGAGCTTGGAGACACTCTTTCCGAAGCCGCATTAGACCTCGGGTGCACACCCGTGCAATCTTTCTTCAAGGTTAAGCTTCCCAATATTCTTCCGGGCGTTCTTTCAGGTATGGTTATGGCATTCACTCTTTCGCTTGACGATTTCGTCATATCGTATTTTGTCGGTCCGACTAATTTCCAGACACTGCCCCTTCTTATATATTCTATGACTAAAAAAACCGTCAAACCCGATATGTACGCTCTTTCGACTATTATAATCATTTCTGTTTTCATCCTGCTTATTATCTCGAATATGAAGAGCACAAGAAAACTTACACCAACAAAAAAGAAAAGTAAAGAGGTGTAAGAGAATGAAAAAGATCTTTATAATTTTTATGTTCGCTGTTCTTTCGATTTCTTTATTTTCATGCAGTGAAAATACCGGAAACGCTGACGGCTTAACCTCAGTAGAAGACATAGCACTTCCGGCATACAAAAATGGCGAAACTGTTACCTTGAACGTTTACAACTGGGGCGAATACATTTCCGACGGCTCAGAGGATTCTTTTGACGTCAATAAGGAATTTGAAAAGTACTTCAATGAAAATCTTTCGGATAAATATGGCGGAATAAAGATAAAGGTTGAATATTCAACCTATCCGACCAACGAGGATATGTATTCAAAAATCACAAACAGTGCCGTATCGTACGACGTAATAATACCTTCTGATTATATGATAGAAAAAATGAAAAACGAAGGTCTATTACTTTCATTTGACACCTCTTCTCTTTCAAACTACTCAAACATTCCCGACAACTTCAAAAATGCTTATTATGATATAGATAACGCATTTTCAGTTCCCTACACTTACGGAATGGTGGGAATAATCTACAATAAAGAAGGCGTTGATCCCGAGGACGTTGCAGATAAAAGCTGGAGTCTTATGTGGAATGAAAAATACGCAGGAAATATTCTTCAGTTTAACAACCCGCGCGATGCATTCGCTACAGCTATGTATTACGCAGGTCTTGACGTAAACTCAGACGATCCTGATGTTTGGGATAATGCTCTTGAACTTTTAAAAGAACAAAAAACTATTCTTCAAGGATACGTTAACGACGAGATATTCAATAAAATGAAATCCGAATCCGCATTCGTTGCATCCTATTACGTAGGTGATTTCCTCACAATGTATGATGAGCAGGAAAATCTTGACTTTTATTATCCCAAGGAAGGCGTAAACTATTTCGTTGACGCTATGTGCATTCCTACCTGTTCTTCAAACCCGCATCTTGCAAAGGAATATATAAATTACATGATTTCCGAAGAGCCTGCGGTTGCAAACGCAATATATATCGGATATGCATCCCCAAATACCGCGGTAATAGAAAGCCAAGAATACATCGACGCAATGAACGAATATGCCTATGAAGGACAAAACGGCGAAACCGCATACGATCTTCTTTACAGCTACATGCCGGATACCGTAAATGCGTATTATAACTCACTCTTCCCCAACAAAACCGATCCCGCATGCTATAGGAGCTTTTCTCCTGAAATACAGTCTAGGGTAAATACACTTTGGGAAGATCTTAAGATAACAGGCTCCACGGAGCTTTGGGTGCATATATCTTCAGCAGCAATTATAAGCGCGTTCGTTGTTTTCGGAGTATACAGCACTTATATTAAGAAGAAACGCTCGCGCGACTACAGATTACGTGATAAGGCAAACAAAAAACGCTGACCCAAATCAAGTCTCATACGGATATTAAGTTAAATTCAAGAGAAATTTTCGATTGAGAGTGGCCGAATTAAGACACAGATTGCCAATGGAGATGCAGAAGGACCTAGAATAACATTTAAAATACAAAAAAGCATCTAAAAAACAAGAAAAGTTTCAAACATATTGACAAACTATGATAAATGGTGTATAATACACTTGCAGGGGAGCTTGTATAAGCAGGCTGAGAGGAAGTTGCTTACTTCGACCCGTAACCTGATGCGGATAATGCCGCCGTAGGAAGCTGAACTATTTATTAGCATATCTATACGGGGCATCTGCGTTGGTGTCCCGTTATTATACATTTGGGGAGCTTGTATAAACAGGCTGAGAGGAAGTTATTTACTTCGACCCGTAACCTGATGCGGATAATGCCGCCGTAGGAAATATGTATATGAGATTATATGCGTATCTCTACGGCAATACATTTTGTTTTGCCGTCTTATTTTTTACACGAATTGTCCCGATCTCCTGCACGGTAGCTAAAAGAAAGGAGAATTCATGAAAAATAGATTTTTATTACTGTTCGTTTGTATATGCGCTATGTTTGCAAGCACTCTAAGTGTGTCAGCTGCATCCGTATCACCAATGTCAAATGAAACAATGGATTATTTTAATTCCTTCGATTTTGAGGAATGTTACATGTCTGAAACATTGGGTGAAGGCATAAAGTATAGTCTAAGAAAAATAGAAGCTTATATTAACGAGCACGACTATTATACGATTGATGATCTAAACACCGTTGCTGAACCAATTGATGTAGAAAGGTTATCCTATGCAAAATCATCGGAATCCTATGATTACAGTTGCTTATTACCTAATAGTGAAACGCTGCTCAATTCTCAAGAAATTGAAATTTTCAATTCCAACCCTGCATGGGGAGCTGTTATTTTGGTACAAGCTGATTATGCTAACACGATGGAAAAGCGATTATTTGGTAATAATACTTGGGCAACAAATGGGGACGCTTTCAGACATGCTTTATGGAACGCGATGGGAGCCAGAGGTACAAGTGATTCATACATGGAAGCATTTGCAACCGCACATGAAACCGGTTCGCCACAATATGATCCAAATAGTATAGACACACAGATGGATCTATACAATAACGAAATGGGACGAGAATTGCTCAAAAGCATGACTTTTCCAAGCCGACCTGCGAATGGAATGACCATCCCATACGTTATATGGAACAATATCGCAAATGCAGTTTCAAATGGTCAAATGAGGCGGTTTGTAGCAAACGGAACGCAATACACTTATTTGATTCCAACTAACTCATCTTCCACTAATTAAAATGAAGCTATTATGTTTAATCTTAGTATTTATACTGATGTTTCTTCAGCTTTTTAGTTGCAGTGGATCCCTACAAATTGAGTCTAATACGGTATTATATAATGACATAATCGAATATGAAAAAAAGCACGGAGAGATAGTATTTGATAACATGCTTGAAAGTTGGGATTATGTAGTTATAGATTCTGCATATCATATTCAATCAGCACTTAACGAATTGGACGTGTTGAATGCAAAAAACATTGAGATTCAACATGATGATACTATCTTTGTAGTATTTGTTTTGAAACAAGAAATAGTTACATATACTATTGTGTACAACACAGATAAAAATGTATTTGGAATATTGCAATTATATTTGTATCAAAACAATGAGGAAACATATTTACCGAAAACAAAATTCACAAAATAATATGGTACTTTTAATAAGTATAATTAGCTACCGATAAGCGGCAAGGAACTTCAACCTTACCGCTTTTTTATTAGCATATATAAAAAAATAACTGAAATTTAACTAATTTTATAAAAAATGCTCCTTCATTGACTTATTCAAAATTGTGTGATAAAATATAAAATATATGGGAGGTAAAAACTATGTTTCACATACTTATTGTTGACGATGATAAAAACATAAGATTCGTTATGAAAGAAATTCTCGAATCAAACGGTTATATCGCATTTACCGCAAAAGACGCAAACGAAGCCTTTGATATGCTTGAAAAAGAGCACATTGATCTTGCTGTAGTAGATATTATGATGCCGGGTGTTGACGGATATGAATTAACCCGCGAAATCAGAGACTGCAATCAGGATTTTCCTATTCTTATGGTATCGGCAAAGCAGTTACCTGAGGACAGAAAAAAGGGATTTATCGCAGGAATTGACGACTTCATGTCAAAGCCTATTGATGCTGACGAATTTCTTTTGCATATAAAAGCTCTTCTCAGAAGATTCAAGATAGTAAACGAAAGAAAAATTATAATCGGTGACGTTGTACTTGACTATGATTCTTTTTCTGTTATGGGACACGGAACAACGCAAGAATTGCCGCAGAAGGAATTTCTGCTGCTTTATAAGCTTCTTTCCTATCCGGGAAAAATATTTACAAGAATTCAACTTATGGATGAAATATGGGGGGTCGAGTGTGAAACAGACCCAGAAACCGTAACCGTACACATAGGAAGAATTAGAAAAAGATTTGAGGGCTGGGATGAATTTGAAATCGAAAACATACGCGGTCTTGGTTATAAGGCGGTAAAAAAGGTATGAAAAAAAAGCTTTCTCCCACAAGCCGACTTAATATCGTTTTTGTTGCAGGCACTGCTGCCATTCTTCTCGTTGCTCTCGCAATTTCAAGCATACTAGAATATACATTTATACATTTCAAGATTATTTCATGGAGCGATCCGCAAAACTCTGAATGGTATTGGATATTCATATTCATTGGAACGAGTGTAATTATTGGTCTGATTTTAGCACTTCTGCTTGGAAGAATTATCTTCAAGCCTATTAACACAATCGTTGACGGCATGACTCAGCTTTCCGAGGGAAATTACTCGACAAGAATTGACCTTGGAAAATATGACGGATTAAAAAAACTTACAAAGAGCTTCAATTCACTTGCAATGGAACTTGAAAGCACCGAGATACTTCATACTGATTTCGTAAATGATTTTTCACACGAAATAAAAACCCCCCTCGTTTCTCTTTGCGGTCTTATCAGCTTGATGAAAAGCGATACGCTGTCCGAAGAAAAAAGGAAGAAGTACCTTTCTGTTATGGAGGAGGAGGCTAACAGATTGACTCATATGACCTCAAGCGCCCTCTACCTCTCAAAGCTTGAAACTCAAGGAATACTTACCAACAAGAAAAAATTCAACGTATCCGAGCAAATACGCAATTCCGTACTTCTGCTTGAACGAAAATGGGGCAAAAAGAATATTGAACCGAACATTGAAATTGATGAGTATATTATTACAGCGAATGAGGATATGCTCAAGCAGGTATGGGTAAACATCCTAGACAACGCGATAAAGTTTTCAGACGAAGGACGGGAGCTTACAGTATCAGCAATCGAATCTGAAAATTTTCTTATCGTCATAATAGAAAATTACGGTCCGGAAATCAAAGAATGCGACCGTGAGGCTATCTTTAACAAATTCTATCAATGCGACAAATCACGCTCTACCGAAGGGAACGGAATCGGTCTTTCTATAGTCAAGCATATCGTAACTCTGCACGGCGGCGAAATCAAGGTTAACTCTAAAAACGGAAAAACATCGTTTTCGGTTATTTTACCAATCAAATAAATTATACACCGGTGTTATCAAAATCAGGAATAAAGCATTCCTGCGCTGTCCCATATTCCTGAATAAAAGCATGCTTCACACCGATCCTGACAGCATAATCAACAACCTCCTCGTACTCTGAGTGTGTGACTCTGCGGTCGAGCGGTGACGGCATATCACCAATCGGTGTATATTGATTCATAAGGCTTATGTATATTGAATCTCCATATTCCGAATAAAGATATTTTAAAATAAGCTTTGCCTCTGCTACGTGAGACGGCAAAAGCAATATTCTTGCGATAACGCCGGAGCGCATAAGTCCGTTTTCTATTTTCGGATGCGGCTTTTGCCTCACCATTTCGGAAATCGCAACTCTTGCCACGTCGGGATAATCTTTGGCAAATGAATACGCGTATGCTGTTTTGGACAAGTAATATTTAAAATCGGGTAGATAAATATCAATAAGTCCATCAAGAGCGCGTAACGTCTCAATGTTATCATACGACGATGTATTATAAACTATCGGTATATTCAGCCCCAAGCCGTTGGCTATCAGAAGAGATTCTCTTACGGTTTTCGCGAAATGGCTCGGAGTTACGAGGTTTATATTATGCGCGCCTTTATTTTGAAGCTCAAGCATTATAGCGGCAAGTCTTTCGGTTGAAACTTCTTTTCCCTTTTTTTCACGTGATATTGCCTCATTCTGGCAAAAAACGCATCCAAGCGAGCAACCTGAAAAAAATATTGTACCGGAACCTCTGTTTCCCGAAATTATAGGCTCTTCCCACGTATGAAGAGATGCTCTTGCTACCACGCACTTATCAGTCATGCGGCAATATCCGATTTCACCGATTTCGCGATTTACACCGCACCCTCTTGCGCACATTTCGCATTTTTGATATGATAAAACCATACAGAGCCACTCCTTTTGCTGATTTTTGGTTGACATCAACGAAAATATATGTTATACTTAGTTAATAAATTTTAACGGAGAATATTTATGAGCGAGAAAAGACACGGATACATAAGCTGGGACGATTATTTTATGGGGGTTGCTCTGCTTGCTGCAGAAAGATCCAAAGATCCTAACACACAGGTTGGAGCATGTATCGTTGACGACCAGAACAGAATACTCTCAACCGGATATAACGGGTTCCCTCTCGGTTGTTCCGATGACGATTTTCCTTGGGGAAGATGCGGTGATGAAACCGACACGAAATATCCTTACGTAGTTCACGCCGAGCTTAACGCTATTTTAAATTCAAGAGGAAAATCTCTCTCCGGATCAAAGCTTTACGTAGTGCTTTTTCCATGCAATGAATGCGCCAAGGCTATTATCCAATCCGGTATAGAAGAGGTAATCTATCTTTCGGATAAATATAAGGATACGCCCCTAACCAAGGCATCGAGAAAAATGCTCGAGACAGCAGGCGTAAAGCTTACTAAAAGCAAGCCTACGAAAACCGAGATAGTACTAAAGCTCAATGTTAAGGATTAAAGTAATTTACTACGGATTTATAATCGCAGGAAAACGATCCCTGCACCATATTGGATTTTCCGCCTCCTCTTCCGAGGAGGTTTTTATTTATATCCTTTATTTTTTCTCTCATATCAACAGTTTCTGAAGATATAACGTATTTATAATTTTCATCACTGCCTGAAAGAAGCACAAGTATTCCCTCCGTTTTGCCTTTAGCTTCATTTGAAAAAACAATAAGCTCATCGACTGACGCGTCCGGAAACAGGAGGACTCTGTTCCCTTCTGTTTTTTTAAGTAATTCCGCTTCCTTTTTCATATTTAAAATCCTATAATCTCCGTAAGCCTTTTTAACGCTTGCGATATCGTCAATAAGCTTTTTTACACCGTCTGAGATTTGCGGCTTAGGTATTGAAAGCATTCCCGAAATGGCAAGCGCACTTTCATAGTATTCCCTAAAAAGATTCATAGCCCGTCTGCCTGCCGCTATATGTATTCGGATTCCGCCTCTAAGCTTAGCAAAATCAAGTATTTTTATAATTCCTATTTCACCCGTAAATTTAACGTGTGGCGCACAACATGCACAAGAATCGAATTCCCCTATTTTCACTATACGCAGATTCTCTTTGATTTCCGACTTTGAACGGTATTCTATTGAGCCTTCTTCGTCAGCACTCGGAAAATACGAAATGATTTCAACGTTTTTATATATAACCTCGTTTGCCAGTATTTCTACCTTATCAAGCTCATCTCTTGTAAGCGGTGCGCTTATATCCATTGTTACATCATCAGCACCAAGATGAAAACCAACGTTATCAAGTCCGTAAAGCGAATTTATAATTCCCGAAAGTATATGTTCACCGGAATGACATTGCATTTTTTCATATCTCTCGTCAAAATCAATTTTACATTCCACCTCATCTCCTACAGAAATCGGCGCGTTGACATAATGGTGAATAATGCCCAAGGATTCTTTGACATCAACAACGCGACTATTGGAAATAAAACCTTTGTCCGAATACTGCCCACCTTCCTCAGGAAAGAAAGCCGTCTTTTCAAGAACTACGTCGTAAAGCTCTCCATGCTTTCCACAAGAGACAACCTTTGCGTGAAACTCACTTATGTAAGCGTCTTTATAATATAATTTTTCAGTCATATCACAAATCCCCATTTTTTTCAATTTCGAAAAGCGACCAAGGATATTCATTTCCGTCTGGAAGCTTTTTTGTTTCAATTCTTTTACCGTTTATATCAAACGAGAGCCTGAAGGCAAAAAGAGCAGGCATTTTAGCTTTATTGTCACGGCTTCCGTATTTTCCGTCTCCGCAAAGCGGAGTTCCTCTTGATGAAAACTGAACTCTTATTTGATGAAATCTGCCCGTATGAAGTTTTACTCTCACAAGAGTTTTTGTCCCATGAGGAGTATCTATACTGCTAACAGCAGAATACTCAAGCTCAGCAAGCTTCACGCCTCTGCGCTCGCCCTTTGCTACAAAAGCCTTTCCCTTTTTTGAATCCTTATAAACGTAATCCGATAAAAATCCCCCCTCGGCTTTACCATCAAGCACCGCAAGATATTCTTTTTCAAAATTCTTGCCGCCTACGGTAGCGGAAAGCAGTGATGCAGCATTTTTGTTCCTAGCAAATACCATAAGCCCTCCGACAGTCCTGTCAAGACGGTGAACAAGCCATAGATTTTCTTTTTCACGAAGTTCGGAAAGCTCCCGCGCGGTAATTTTCATAATATCGTCATCACCGGACATATCGGACTGTGACGGTATTCCTGCAGGCTTATATACAACTGCTATATTCTTATCCTTGAAAAGAATCGACATAAGTATTCCTTTTAATAAAAAATGGCGCATTGCGCCATTTTTTATTCTATTATTTTTTATTTTCAGTATAACATATTTTATCTGAGTTTTCAAGGGTTTAACATAAATTTATTGCAAAGAATCCCCGTTTCCGTCCTTTTTCTTTTTTACTGTCACGACTTTAACCGCCTCTCCGCCGGTGAGAGCTATCATTTTTACCGCCGAAAGGCTGAAATCGTTTGCGTATACCTTTAGCGGCTTATCTATCATTCCGCGCGCCAAAACCTTTATATAAGCCGTATCATAAGGAACTAGGCTCATTTCTTTAAGCCTGTTAACATCAACACATTCTCCCGACAAAAAATTATCACTTAAGGTATCAACGTTAATTATTCTTTTCTTTTTTCCGTCGGTATATATTCTCACATCGTCCTTACGGACAAGATCCTTGGCGAGAGAGTCTGTTATAAGGCTGTCTGCGTGATCTCTGTCAACCGACAGTGCAGGGCCTATATCAGTCAATGCTTTGTTCACTGAATCCGTTTGAGAAACATCTGTTGTAGTTGATGCTTCGGAGTTCACCTTTCCTTCCAAAGATTTCACCGTTTTTGATACAGGAGAAAGTCTGCATTTTATCACTGAAACGTAGCGTACTATTTCTTTGTTCCTTAAAACTAACACCAAAATTAAAAATATTAATAAAATGATAAGAAGAAATAATACGAATGCTTTAAACAAATCATTCTCGGAAAGGGAGTTGTGCATTATTATTTTTCCGGGAATAACCGTTACGGAATAATTTGAATTATCAAATTTACAACTAACATAATCATCCCCGTAAATAAATATCGGTATAAGTGTCTCATTCCCTACTGTCTCGCCTTCCGTTATAACAAATGAAGGCACCGACATCTTATTAAGCCAATATTTATTAATATCCGAAATTTCTACCGTCAGATTTATAGGTACAATCTCGTATTCCAAATCTATTTCAAAGGACGCGTTTGGAAATTCATAGTTGGAAGGATCGCTTAAAGTTAAAGTAGCATAATACCTTCCCGCATTTATTGACGGCGCAGAAAATACTGTATATAAGTCAGAGCTATCTATAACAGGAATATACTCCTGTCCGCTGTACACTGCAGTTTCTATAATAGGCGGAATAACAGTCTGTTTCTTAATTACGAATGACCCGGACGGTACCGATGGTTTATTATAATTGTCAGAGTCGTACGAAAGCTCGGCATATGCAGTATACTCTCCTGCAAGAGTAGCCGATGCACCGAAGTACGAAATAGCGATAATTCCCTCAGGAAGTCCCGTAAGAAAAACTTTTTTTTCTTCTCCGTCATAAATAAATTCCGAATCACTCCACTTAACATTGCTAATATCATATTCTGCTTTATTGACATAAACGGCAATTTCTTCTGTAAATCCCAGATATGATACGATAATATGCGAATCACCGACTCTAAGTGAATCCGCGTTTTGATATTTTATAATAACATTTTCGTATTTCACCTCAGAAAAGCTTCCGTCATTATTTTCGAGAAGCAGAAAAATATCATCACAGTTTATTGTGTCAAAAGCCGAAAATACATTTCCGGTGAGTGTGACCGATATTCCCACCGGTATAATTTTTTTAATTTCAAAATCTTCGGGCGAGGATTTCAAAAAAGAATAATTTGAGTTTCCGGGTGAGACAGCCATAACGTAATATACACCGGGAGATGTAGGAACGTCTATTCTGTTTTCGCAAAAAGCGTCCGAATAGTACTCGTAATATACGTCGCCTGCAAATGCTTCTGCATGCGGATATGGGATTCTGCCCTCGAATATATCATCGATTTTCAAAATACTTGTCCAAACATTTGATGCTTTATTTATAACGAAATTAACTGTAGTATTTATAACGTAATAGTTTGAATCAAGACTTATTGCCGTTGCGGTATATTCTCCCGCATCCTTTTTTCCGCCGAGAACGCTTATTCCACACTCTTCAGCAGTTGCGTTCGGCACATGAATTGCGGTATCGTAAGTGAATTCAAAATTGCTCCAGCTTACCGTTATTCCCAAAGGTAAAAGTTCAACGTAAGCAACGCTGCTTTCGGGTACATTATAATTTTTACTCTCTGTAGAATAATGAATATTTATTGCACATTTTCCTTCGCTTACGTTTAAAGCTCCACTTTCGAATTCATATTCAAGAACGGTTCCGTCAACTCCTCGCGGCATAGCACCGGAGAATTTCGGATACTGTAAAGAGCCGCTATAAACCGATATAACGTCCGAAAAATAAAATCCCGACAAATCGTAATCCGCTTTACGCACTGTCCACGTATATGACAATTCTTTAGGCGGATTGTAATTTCTTTCGTCATACGCTAAAGAAACCTTTGCGGTATATACACCTGCATTCACGGCCTTGTTATCACTGTATCCTATTACAGAAACTCCTATTGGCAGACCGCTTATCTCAACTTTCTTTTCTGTTCCGTCATATACATAATCCGTATCCCCCCACGAAACGTTATCAAAATTATAAGTGGCTTTTTTTATCGTGTAAATTGTGCTTGAACCGATAAGCTTATAATTATTGTCATCTGACGTACACACAGCTTCATATTCCCCCGCGAGAGAATGCGCCCCTGAAACAGAAAGGTCAATTTTCCTGCCGTAAATATCGGTATAATATGCCCTTGGACATTTTAGTGTTCCGTCATAGACAAACTCTCTATCTAAAAAAACAACGTTACTCTCGTATGGTAAAATACTTAGATTTGCCGTCAGTGAAGGCGGAATACTGTAATTTTTACTTTTTGTACTAAAGCTTAGAGTTACCATATAATCTCCCGCGTTTATTCCGCCACCTATAACCGTACATTCAAGAGGAATTCCGTCAAGTCCTACAGGCAATATACCTTTATATTCTATACTTTTTCTTATTCCGTCATATAAAACGTAAGAATCTGAAAAATCTATACCCGACAAATCATATTCAGCTTTTTTCACATTGATTGGAACTGCTATGCTGCGATCAAGATATGATACAATTACAGCTGTATCATTATATCTGAAGCTATCTGCACTCTGATAAGAAATAGAAATTTTGTCCGCATTTATTTTTTCTGTCCTTGAGCTGTTATATGTTACGGAAAGAACTAAGCCGTCGGCTATAAACTTCTGAAAAGCCGTATAGTCGCAAACCGTTGGCATTGAATATATGGATATACCTGTGATCCTTTCTTCAATTACCGAAAACTTTATAGGTAATGAGACAAGCTCCTCAAAATTGTCCGTAGCACCAACCTTTGCAATACAATAATAATCTCCTACATCCTTCGGAACAGAATCGGTAAACACTCCGTCTGCCTTATCCGAATAAAGATAGACTGCACTGCCGAATCTTGATGCGGAAACGGGTGCGGGAGTTTCTCCTTCATAAATATCGTAAACCGCTATCTCATCAAGCCAATAATTCTCTGCCTTTAGAATTCTGAATTCTATACGCGCAAATTCAGAGCCGTTGTTGAATACGTAATTTTCGGAATCGTAAAGCCGAATTTCCACAGGATAGTTCCCAACAACCGTGCCGCCGGCTTCCGAAACTGTATAAACAGAAGTTGAATATACATCGGGCTTCTGAAATTCGCCGTTATAATATTTATCCTTTGCTATAGGTATCTCTATTACGGCTTTATTTATGACAATATCGACTTGTGGCGTTATAACGCTTACGGAATCTGTACCGTATGTGAAATCTATTTTACAACTGTATTTTCCCGATTCCGATACGGATTTCAGTTTAATTTCCCGTCCGTATCCTACAGCCGTCTTATCCTTATACCACGTATAGTTTATAACAGCAGAATTTAAAAGCGGATGTTCAAGCGAATTTACGCTATACAGATGTTCCTTCCCGTCGTAATCAAAAGAAAGCGAAGAAACTGAAAACGAAGGTGCCTTCAGCTTATAGCTTGCATACAAATTAAAACTTACGTCTACCCCCTTAGCAAAATCATAAAGTAAAACTTCTCCATGTGTTGTACTCCAGCCTATAAATTCATATCCTTCTTTTTCTATCGCAGATTCAAATCCAATGTTTTTTCCCCGAAGTACCTCTACCCTTTTTACAAGTGTGGAATCCACGTAAAAATTGACGTAGTACGGAAGATATACTGCTCCGAAATTATTCTCACCGAATCCGTCAAGGTGTTCAAAAAAGGAAATTCGCTTTTCTTCACCTGAAATATCGTAAAACTTTATGTTTTTCAATGCGTCCTCACTTGCATCGTAAAAAACACAGCTAATGCTTCCTTCTTCAAAAACACTTGAACACTTTACCGATACGCTTCCGCTATATCCTTCTTTTCCATATGAAAGTGAAATAGGATTTTCTGTAACAATGTCGAATTCTCTGCCCTCGATTATCGGACTTCCCGAAAGAATCACGGTTGATTTATTAATTATCGCAGCTCCTACTCTATTTCTTATCTCACCACCGGATATCTCGGCACTTCCAAGCTGAACGTAAACACATGCGTCTTTTGACTCGCACGTGATGATGCTTCCGCTTTTAACAGATAAGCTTGCTTCTGCAGAATAGTCGAGTATTATCGCCGAACTATCTTTTGCCTCAATTTGACTATCTGCCACAGTGAGGCTGCCTCTTTTTAAGCGAACCCCTCCACCGTCTGTCTTAAGTGTCATCTGCGAGATAAACACGCTGTTTGAATCTATATTCAATGACGCGCCATCTGCAAGAGTCAATGAGCCGGATAACGTATAACTTCCCTCGGAAATATTTATATTCTCACCGACCTCAACCCCACCGAAAACAATGCTTGACGTAATTGAAGAAAAACACGCCATATATTCGGTTATATCTTGAAAATCAGCGCTTCTCAAAATAGGAGTCGGTCCGTCATCCGTATAACGCGAGAGTAAATAGTCATCCCCCTCAGCGGTAATTATGTATTCAATAATCTCATTACCGCTCGCCCTCGCTCCAAAAGCCATAACTACAAAAGCCGTGCATAAAATTAAAATTATTTTCAACAGTCTTTTCATTTGATTCCTCGCTATTACCATGTTTTACCATTAAATTATAGCATTACAATTTGTCTTATGCAAGGAATAAGGTCGTTAACTTCTCCAAATATTGCGACATAAATTTAGCGTTTACATTAGACTCTCAAACTATTTGCGATTATATGACAAAAAGCTCTCGCAAAACTCGCGAAAGCTTTTCTTATTATTTCTCTTTATAATACAAGAGACAATGGCAGTATCCCTCGAAATCAGGGTCGGCAATCTGTTCTCTGAACTCCTTGCACATGCATTTATAATCCTCTGTCCGCGCGAGTCTGCACGGACAGTATCCACCGGTTCTTTTGAGTCCTTCCTTAACAGAATCCACTATGTCTTTATTTTTATTAAATCTTATTTTCATACTTACTCCCTATAATCGGATATTAATTTAAGGAGTTTATCCTTTTGAACGTAGCCTACGGAAATATCAAGTAAGGTGTTATCCTTTACTATCGCAACGGTAGGTATGCTCTCCACCTTAAAAAGTCTTGTAAGCTCAGGCTCCTCGTCAACGTTTATTTTGCAAAACTTAACTTCAGGCATCTCCGATTCAAGTTCATCGATAATAGGTGCTATCATACGGCAAGGACCGCACCACGTTGCCCATAAATCAATAACTATAAGACCTTTATACTCTTCGACTTCCGTTTTAAAATTTGTTGAGGTTAAATTTAACATAACAGTCCTCTCCCACTTTTTTTATTAATTGTAACATAAAAAATACAACTTGTCCAGCATTATTATTATTTGTTAACAGTTTTTTTATTAAAAAGCATTGATAAATTTCAATAAATAGTTTATTATTTTATTATGAAGATTATTAATTTGGAGGATTTATGCAAGATTTCAGAACGGATTTAACAGTTGATGTACATGATGTTGACTTTAACGGTGTTGCCCGCGCATCAGCGCTTATGAAATACATTCAAAGTGCCGCGCAGATGCAACTGACAGAACACGGAATGTCATACGACAGTCTAAAAAAACAAAACAAAGCCTTCATTTTGAGTAAAATAAAGCTTGAGTTTACAGAATCCCCGAAAGCATATGAACCGCTGACAGCAATAACGTTTCCTTGCAACAGCCGTGGATACAGCTTCTTAAGATGCTATAAATTAAAAAGAGACGGGTTCACAATAGGACGCGCCGTTTCCGTATGGGCACTCGTTAACACTCAAACGCATGGTCTTGTACGCGTGAACGACTTTGATTTAGGGCTTGAAACCTACGACCCGCTTGATATTCCTCTCTCAAGAATAGTTATGCCAAGGGAGCTTTCGGACGTCGGAACATATACGGTAACTTACGGCGATACCGACCAAAACCTGCATATGAATAATACCAAATATCCGGATATGTATTCAAATTTTCTTCCTATGGATAAAAAAAGAATTGAATCTATAACTATAAGTTATTTAAACGAAGCAAAGCTTGGTGAAGTATTAAAGGTGCTTCGCGGTGAGTGCAACGGATTATACTATTTTCGAACGGTTTGCCAAAACGGCAAAATAAATACGGAATGTGAAATAAAGCTCTCTGATATTTAATATTGCAAAACTTGCTTTTGTTGTGTCAAAACATCACAAAATATATTTTTTTCACTTAAATTGCTACATTTTTCTTTCAAATTTCAAAGATAAACTGCATTTAAAATGACCAAACAGAATTTTTTTATATAAGTTTTTATTGATTTTCTGTTTATATTTACTGAAAAGACTAATTTTTGCAATATACCATCTTAAACTGTAGCTTGTTCTGTTAATTTTACGCATTATTCTTAACGACAAAAAATCATAAAATATGTTAGAATATAAATAACGAATTTATATGGAGCATTTTATGAGAAAAATTAAAAAGAACACCGACATAACAATAAGAACCGAGCAAAGGAAGAAAGACGGAATAGGATACAGATACGACCTTGTTATGAGAGAAAGCTCAAAGGTTGCAAGCTACGGAATCCCCCTTTACACCGTTCAGGTAAAAATGACAAAGGAAAACGGAGATACCACCTCTGCTGATACAAAAGAACTGTTTGCAGATCCGGGAAAAGCTATAGTTTTCTTTGAAAAGCTTGTGGATAACCTTGCCACGCCGATTGATTTACCGTACATAGTCGAGGACGAATTTTCAATATAAGAACCGAGCGGCTCATAACTTTGAGTCGCTCAAATTTTTATATTATCTATGTCCGGTTTGATAATCGGTCGGAGAGCTTCCCGTTTCCATAAGAAAAGCTTTGAAAAAATGAATGTAATCATAGTAGCCGAGGGCTATCGCAATCTGCGTCAAGTTCATGCCGCCGTCGGAAATTAACGTTTTTGCATATAACCGACAAAAAGCTTTCTTCCGACCTTATTGAGAACTATTCCTTCGCTCTGATATCATTACCCCCAGCTTTTATTTATAAATCGACAAAAAAGATGTGTATTTCGTAATTAATGAATTTATTTTATAAAAAGAGAGAGAACAAAGCGGTTGAATGGTGGACCGATTTGTTCCCTCTTTTTGTTTTCAAAGCATAGCTTTAAAGGCATCCTCGTCTATTATCTCAACACCAAGCGCTTGAGCTTTAGTAAGCTTTGAACCGGCTTCCTCTCCCGCTACTACGTAAGAGGTTTTCTTGGAAACGGATGATGAGACCTTTCCGCCGTTTTTCTTTATAAGCTCTGACGCTTCGTCTCTCGTCATTGTCGGAAGCGTTCCCGTAAGAACGAAGGTAAGTCCTGCAAACGTTTCTTTTTTAGGCTCTGAAACCGACTCGCACTTAACACCTGCAGATTTAAGCTTTTCACATAGCACCTTTGTTTTTTCGTCGGCAAAAAATTCTACAAGCGCAGTGGCTGTTATATCACCTATATCGTTTATAGCTAAAAAATCATCAAAGCTTGCATCAAAGCAGGCGTCAAGTGTACGCATTCTTATTGCTATTTCCTCGGCGGCAACCTCACCGACCTGACGGACACCGAGAGCGTACAGAAGCCGTTCAAGCCCCGCTTCCTTAGATTTTTCAATAGCGGCAACGAGATTTTCCGCGCTTTTTCTGCCCATTCTGTCAAGCGTTTCTATATCCTCAACCTTTAAAGTATATAGGTCGGTAATATCGGAAATTTTGCCGTTTGCAAGCAAGAGCTCAACAACCTGAGGACCAAGGCCCTCAATATTCATAGCTCCCTTAGAAGCAAAGTGAACTATTCCGCGAGCGTTCTGCGCAGGACAGCCGGCGTATACACAGCGTATTGCGGCGCCGTCACCCGAATCGTCTCTTACAACGGGATGACCGCAGGACGGACAAATCTCAGGCATTTCAAATTCCGTTTCCGTTCCGTCTCTATCGCTTTTAATGCTTTCAAGTATTTCGGGAATTATCTCTCCGGCCTTACGGACAACAACGATATCCCCTATTCTTATATCTCGCTCTCTGATATAATTAAGATTATGAAGAGTAGCTCTCGATACAGAAGTTCCCGCAAGGCGCACCGGTTCAAGATTTGCCGTCGGTGTCAGAACTCCCGTTCTTCCCACCTGTATATCTATAGATATAAGCTTGGTTCTTTTCTCCTCGGGAGGATATTTGTACGCTACAGCCCATTTGGGAGTACTTGTTCCCTCTCCTACAGTTATTCTCGAGTCAAGGTTATTCACCTTAATTACTGCGCCGTCCATGTCAAACGAAAGCTCAGCTCTCAAATCTCCGAGATGTTTTACGTGCTCCGATACGCTATCAAATCCTATTAACGTTTTTCTGTCAGAAAGCACGGTAAAACCAAGCTCCGTTAATCTGTCAAGTGATTCGGAATGTGTTTTACAGGCTCTGCCATCGGAATAAAGCGAGCCTTCCTGAAGATTAAATACAAATATTTCAAGTCTTCTGGCTGCCGCAATTTTGGGGTCAAGCTGTCGCAGTGAGCCTGCTGCGGCATTTCTCGGATTTGCAAACAAAGGAAGTCCTTCTGATTCTCTGACCTCATTTAATTCTTTAAAAACACTTCTCGGCATATAGACCTCTCCGCGAACGTTAAGATACGGAATAGGCTCGTTAAGCTTTAGCGGAATAGAGCGAACGGTACGCAGGTTTTCGGTTACGTCCTCTCCCGTAAGACCGTCTCCGCGCGTCGCTCCTTTGACGAAAATGCCGTCTTTATATATAAGTGATACCGAAAGTCCGTCTATTTTTGGCTCAACCGAATACTCAGTTCCCGCACCGAGAATCGCATTCGTTCTGTCAATGAAATCGCGAAGCTCTTCATATGAAAAAACATCTGTAAGACTTCCCATACGAACGGTATGTGAAAACTTTTCAAATTTATCAAGCGCTCTTCCGCCAACTCTCTTTGTCGGAGAGGTATTTGAATCAAGTTCCGGAAATTCCGATTCAAGGTCAGTGAGTTCTCTGAACATCGCGTCGTACTCATAATCGGATATTTCCGGTGCATCATTCTCATAATACAGTTTGGAATTGTATTCTATCTTTTCTCTGAGATAGTTTATTCTCTTTTTTGCTTCTGCTTTTGTCATGTTAAACTCCGAATTATTTATAGTTATATTGTACCATTTTATTATTAATTTGTCAATCACATATATTCTGAATTTCAATATTTAATTTAATGTATAAATCGCATAAAATATATACAATTGCCATTTTTATAAGTTTAAATTCCCTATTACTATTCGCTCTTTCTCGAGCAGAATCATTTTTGTATATTGTTAAATAAAATCAATGTTTCTTTGCGGAGTGATTACAAAAAGAAGGGGGTGTCTCAAATGCAAAAATTTGTGACACCCAATTTTTGATAAGGGGATAGTCGGATTTGAGGAAAAAGCGTCGTTTTTCAAGTCGAGAGACATATTCTCATACGCTGAGGCTTGAAAACGGCGGTAGAAAAAGTCTATGAAAAGCGAAGAAATCCGCAGGATTTCATCATTATGCTGTCTCATTTGCGTTTTTGCTGCATTTGAGTCTTTTTATTTTTAGACTTTTTCGGTTT
>JAZSGJ010000023.1:0-18838 GCA_045532675.1 Eubacteriales bacterium
GTGGTAACAGAGACTTTAAGTTTGTGCGCCATTTCCTTTTTTGAAAGTTTTTTCGATTCTCGTAAGTTTCTCATGTTTTTGCAGAAGTTTTCGATTTCAATTAATTTTCCATTTTTTTTTAAAAAATTTTTAAAAAAGTTGATTTTGACATTCAGTGAATGTCGTTATTTTTATTATAGCATGATATAATAAGAATGTCAAGAAGTAAATTCTAAAAGAGGAAAATAAATGTTTAAGAATAAATGCGGTAACAGCAATAATATTTGTGGCAAGAAAATAAGTGAATTAAGGAATATGCAATCACCACAAATGTCACAAAGAGCATTAGCGGAATATGTGGAGGATTTGTCGGGACTAAGTTTTGACAAAAATGCTATCCAAAGGATTGAAAGCGGTAGGCGTTTTGTAACCGATATTGAATTAAAAACATTTGCAAAAGTATTTAATGTTACTTGTGATTATTTAATAAACGAAGAATAAAAAACAATCCTGTGTGCCTAGTGCGTACAGGATTGTTTTTGCGTTAAAGGTCAGAAATTAACTGGCTGCGGCTATGTTTATCAAGAGTTTTGTAATCGTTGATAAGATATCTGTTATCGTCTGAGTCGCGGACTCTGACTCTGCCGTCCGAGTAAACTCTGATATCGTGGTTTCTGTTTCTAACGTCGAACTCCTTAATTCCGCGCTCGGTTTCAACAATCCAATGAATCTTTCCGTTTTTCTCACTGATGGAAAGTATTTTCTGAATATGCGGAACGAGATAGTAATCGTTAAGGCTGTATTCTATAACGTCAAGAGATTCTTTATTAAGGTCAGTAAGATTTCTTATAATTGCCATTTCGACGCCGTCTTCGTCAAGCAAGGTTATATACGTATCAACTCGGCTGACAGGGAAAAGACGTCTTGGCTCAAGCTTTTCAAAAAGCTCGCCCGATTCGGTTTTTAAATCCACGAGATTATTTTCGTTTTTCGTAATCGTGTCTTTGTTAGTTACGTAGATTCTTTTCATAGTTCCGTTCATAGTCTTTCCTCCTCGCGCATTTTTTCAGCGTCCTGTGTCATTGACTGAATCTGAACAAGCTTGTAGTATTTGCCCTTCATAGCCATAAGCTCTTCGGGAGGACCGTTTTCAATTATCTTACCGTTGTCAACAACTATAATTCTGTTAGCTCGTTTAAGAGTTGAAAGTCTGTGCGCTATCATAAGAGTCGTTTTGCCTTCTATAAGCCTGTCGATAGCCTCTTGGATAAGATGCTCGGTTTCCGAGTCAACGGCAGCCGTTGCTTCGTCAAATATAAGTATAGAGGGGGATTTCAGCACAGCGCGCGCGATTGAGATTCTCTGGCGCTCACCGCCCGAAACACCAACTCCGCGCTCACCGAGCATAGTGTCGTATGCATCGGGCTGGCGCACTATAAAGCCGTGTGCGTTTGCTATGTCGGCGGCGTTGATGACTTCTTCTATAGTAGCATCGGGTTTGCTGTAAGCAATATTGTTAAATATTGTATCGCTGAACATCATAGGCTCCTGCTGCACGTATCCTATCTGTTCACGGTATGCGGAAAGGTCAAAGTTCTTTATGTTATGACCGTCAACGAGAATCTCTCCCGAATATCCGTTGTAGAATCGCATAAGCAGGTTAACGAGGGTTGATTTACCCGAACCGGTAGTACCTACGATACCAACGATTTCACCGGGATTAATTGTAAGTGTAACGTCATCAAGAACTTTCTTTGTTCTGTCAAAAGAGAATCCGACGTGTAAAAATTCAATTTTACCTTGAAGCTTGTCCGGAACTGTGTGTGATTCTGCTTCATGCTCGGGCTCGGCTTCAAGTATGTCAAGAATTTTTTCGGTTGATGCAAGCGCTCCCTGGAATGAGTCGGAGAGGTTTGCAAAGAAGGTTACGGGGTTGTAGAACATTGAGGCGTATGAAATGAATGAAACTATAAGACCTGCCGTATATATTCCGTCATTTCCCGAGTTTATAACACGGTAACCGCCAATACCCCAGATGATGAGTGAGCCGCAGGTAACGAGGAACGAAATGATTTGCGGGAATGCCGTTGCAAGCTTACCGATTTTCAAATCCATCTCAAGCCAATCGCGGTTCTTTTCTTCAAACTTTTCAGCCTGTCTTTTTTCACCCGTAAAGGATTTTACAACCTTGATGCAGGGAATAGTGTCCGAAAGAGTTGAAAGAACTGCCGTTCCGCGACGCCAAAGTCTGCGGTAGTAGGGATAAATCTTCTTTGAGAATATTCTCGTCGCAATAACTATAAATATGACGGGGATAAGGGAGAAGAGCGCGAGCTCAGCGTTGAGCGAGAGCATGATGATAACTATGCCGACAAGCTGGAATGCGTGGACCACGGCTTCCTGCGTTATTCTGAGCATAAAGTTTTTAAGCGTGGTAGCGTCACTTGATATTCTGTTTATGACAGAACCCGTAGAGGTCTTGTCGTAGAATTTCATAGGGAGATACTGAGCTTTTTCATATATATCGCTTCTCAGGTCTGCTATCGCTTTATCACCGGCGGTACGCATAAGGTAAGAGCGTACTATACCTATACCGTATTGCAGTATGTATGAGAATAACAGACATGCAATCAGCGTCATCAGCATGGTAAATGCTTTTTCGCCAAACATCGTGGCGATGCTTCCAAGGAATGGAATACTTGAGGTTCCTTGGTTAAACACGACGTCAACAATGTATCCCGTTATCGTAGGCGGTATAAGTGAGAGCATTGTTGTTACAAGTGAAAGTATAATACAAACGATTATGGTTTTTAACTGAGGACTTATATATTTTGAAAGTTGCTTGACGATTTTCAGCTTTGAACGGCACATAATACATTCAGCGCCCGGATGAAGAAGGGTTCTTCCGCATTTCGGACATACACTGAGCGCGCGCTCAAAGGTAATCGCCATAATTGCAAATTCTTCCTGTTTATCCGCGCCATCATTGATATGATTTATGTAGAGCGCAGCAGCGTCGCATAGAGCGGCAACAGCGTATGTATAGCGGAAGAAAACGACTCTTTTGTCATCGGGCATCTTTGCGGAAAGCGTAGCGTTACCGTACATTCTTTTTGCTATGACCTCTTTCATATCCCGATAAAAATAACGCTTCTCCTCACCGGGCACGCCATCGTAGCATACGACGGAATCCTCGGCGAAAACAAGCGCACTTTCGGCATATCTTCCATTGAGGGCAAGGTCACCGACAATGACGAAAAGAACCTTTTCTCCGTCATTTGTCATACTGTCAACTATAGGTTGAACAGCTTTCGGAATTTCTCTGTTTTTAAGTATAAATTTACTATCCATACTTAATACCATACCTTTCTCCGTAGCTTTGCGTAGTTTCGTATTGCCTCTTCGCATCTGCGACAGTCAGGCGCAAAGCTATAACCTTACGGATTATGTTCGCGCGCTAAAAATACTTACAGCACGCTGCTTTTAACTTATTCTATAAATAAGTTTACACCATAATAACACATATTTTATTAATTTGCAATACCGAATGGCAAATTTTTTAAAAAATTTTTCACCTCTCAAAAATAGAGGTGAAAACCTGTTATTTGTCTATGTTTTTGCTCGCTTTTGTAAAACGTAAGCTGTAATAAGCCATGCGATAAGAACTAAAATTATAGTTGCGACTACAACGGCTACAGCACTCATGAAAAGCTCAAGTGTCAGTATCTGAGTTAGAGTGTCTGACAGAACCGAGTTTTCAACCTTGTCGGGCTGAAAGGGAAACAACAGATAGTGCATGTTTTTCCATAGAAAATATGAGAATGCCGCGGTGTTTCCACCTGTGAGAACTAATGCGTCAATAAAGGATTCGATGCAAAATAAAGCAGCAAGCGCGCATAGAATACCGTAAAATACAGCCGTGTATTTCAGAAGAAATTTTCGCGTTTGTTTTCTTTTTATAAATGTAATCAATAGTATTATTGCACCTATAAAAGAAATAATTGCAGTCCGTTTGGCGAATGTCATCAGTGACTTTACGTCAGCCATGTGTAAGACGGCTTTTTCTCCGAAAATATTAACTCCGTCGCATATTCCCTCATCAATTATGTAAACATCGTCCATTTTAAGCTCAAAGCTTTCTTTGCCGGTGAAAAGATAATCGGTTATATGTTCAATTATGATATTAAGCTGCTCGTCGGAAAACATTGCAAATTTATTTCTGTCAGAGTCCACGTATCTTATAATCTTTCTCTTTTCTTCTCCATTTTCATCTACGTATGAATAAATTCCGTTCTTTTCAAACTGTTCATAGTAGTAACTCGGAGAGGATGCAAGGATAAGCGCGGGGGTGATACCTGCGGTAAGTAGCAGGCAAAGGTTAAATATGACCACAAGAATTCTGTCTATTATTTTCATATCAAAGTATAAGCTTATACATTTCTGATTTTGAAATCTTTCTGTCTTTTGCGGCGGCTTTTATAGCATCCATTTTTGAAAGTCCCGATTTTATATAATGCTCAACATGCTCGGCAGGGGAGAGTGATAGAAGCGGATTTTCACCGTCAGCCGTTATTCCGGCTTTATTTGCGCCTTCAATAATCAATACGTATTCGCCGCGAGGCTCTTTTTCGGAATAAAGACTAACCGCTGTGCCAAGAGTCGTTCTTATAACTTCCTCGTTAAGCTTAGTAATTTCACGGCAAAGAGATATTTTCCTTGTATCACCGAATATTTCCGCCATATCGGCAAGAGTCGATGTGAGCTTGTGAGGTGCTTCGTAAAATATCATGGTGCGTTCTTCTTTTTCAAGAGCGGAAATGCGCCTTCTTCTCTCGGTTTTCTGAGCGGGCAAAAAGCCTTCAAAGGTGAATCTTGACGTTGACAGCGCGGAAAGAGCAAGTGCACTTACGGCAGCGCAGGGACCGGGTATAACCGAGACTTTAATTCCCACATCGGCGCACAGCTTCACAATGTCTTCACCCGGGTCACTTATTGCGGGCATTCCCGCATCGGTAACCAAGGCGCAGTTTTCACCTGAAAGAAGTCTCGCGACTATTTTTTCTCCGCTCGATTTTTTGTTGTGCTCATAGTAACTGATAAATTCCTTTTTTATTCCGAGAATATTGCAAAGTTTCATTGAGTTTCTCGTATCCTCGGCGGCTATGAAATCAATCTCGGAAAGAACCTTCTTAGCTCTTTCGGATAAGTCGGAAAGATTACCGATAGGCGTACCGACAAGATAGAGCGTTGATTTTTCAAGTTTGTTTTTTTCGGTGTTTTCCATTTTAATGTCCTTTAGCGTTTGTAGTCAGGGGGAAATGAGCCGTTTTCCATTATATATTCCATGTCGTCGGTATATTTTTTGTGAGACGAATCGGAGTAGATAATGAGGGGGCGTGTAAGCTGAAGTCCCGATTTGCCGCCGCGTTTGGATTCTATAAGAACCATTGAAGATTCGCTTTTTATATCTGCGTGGACAAAGGTTATTCTTTTTGGTTCGAGCTCAGAATCCCTCATTGCTGAGATAATGTCGGTCAGTCTGTCCGGACGGTAAACTGCGTAAAATGCGCCTCCGTACTTTAAAAGCTTTTTTGCCGCTACACAAAAATCATTTATTGTTCCGCATATTTCATGCCTGGCTATTGATTTTTTATCGGTTTTATTATTCGCGCCTCCGCACGCTTTCATATAAGGAGGATTTGTAAATACAATATCAAATTTTTCGCACAGGGGCAGGTTCCTGACATCTGCTTCTTTTGCAAACAACCTGTCTTTAAGAAAGTTATACTCGGCATTTCTCACAATAAGTTCAGCGTATTCCTTTTGAATTTCATAAGCCGTGCATTCGGAAAGTTTATCTCTCGTAAGAAGAAGCATAGATATTATTCCGCTTCCGCTGCCAAGCTCGGCGCCCGTTTTATATTTTGAATTAACATATCCGGCGAGTAAAAGTGCGTCTGTTCCAAAGGTAAGACCGTCAGTTTTTTGTATCAGTGAAAGAGAGTCGTTTACCTCGTCTATTCTTTCATTTATATATAATTCCATAGTTTCTTTATAGAAAAAGCGGAGTTAATCTCCGCTTTTATATGTTATTTTGTTGGATTACTCCTCAACAGGTGCTCCGACAGGGCATGTTTCAGCGCAGTTTCCGCAGCTGATGCACTCGTCAGCATTGATAACGTAGATGTCACCCTCGGAAATGCAGGAAACGGGACATTCGGATGCGCAAGCGCCGCATGCGATGCAATCGTCTGTAATTTTGTATGCCATTCTAATTTACCTCCGTAATTAATAGTGTACGATAATATTTTAGCATATTTATGAAAAAAATCAAGAGTATTTTAAAAAAAATATTAAAAAGGAAAAAATTACTCTAATATTTCGTCGTTTTCGTCCTCTGATTTGTCTTTTTTGCCCGGCATTTTAAGAATTTTGACATCTTTTGACTTGTAAAGCTTTAATACATCCTTTTCACTGTCGTCAAGTTTGACTTTTATTTCAGATAGAAGGGGCTTGGTTTCAACGACCGTTCCGACTCCGTCATCCGTTTTTACTACCGCGCCGACAGGAGCGGTAGTCCTGATGGCCTCCTCATAGGTTTCATGCTCGTATCTTAAGCAACACATAAGGCGTCCGCATGCTCCGGAAACCTTAGCTGAGTTTAAAGAGAAGTTTTGTTCCTTCGCCATTTTTATTGACACTTGAACGAAATCGGTGAGGAATCCCGCACAGCAGAATTTTCTTCCGCACATTCCAAGACCGCCCATAAGCTTGGCTTCGTCGCGTATACCTATCTGCCGAAGCTCTATTCTCGTTCTGAATGTTGCGGCAAGGTCTTTTACAAGCTCTCTGAAATCCACTCTCGTTTCGCAAGTGAAATAGAAGAGAAGCTTTGCGTTGTCAAACGTATATTCTGCGCAAACAAGGCTCATATCAAGTCCGTGCTCGGCAATCTTCTTTTTGCAGATTATTGCCGCGTCAAGCTCAGCCTGCTTGTTCTTCTCATCACGGGCAACGTCTTCTTTTGTGGCGATTCGAGTTATCTCTTTAAGCGGAGGTACTATTTCGGTCTCGGAAACAAATTTGTTTGCTATTTTGACCGTTCCTATTTCAACGCCGCGAGCCGTTTCAACAATAACACGCTCTCCAACGGCAAGCTTGTTTTTGCCGGGCGTGAAATAATATATTTTTCCTGCTTCGCGGAAATTGATTCCTATGACTTCTACAGTTCTTTTTTCTTGAGTTATTTCTTTTGACACTTAAATCACCTTCTTTTATATAAGCTTAATTCTTGCTCCGAGCTCGGCTATAACAGCCGCGATTCCAACGTTTTTCGTGGCATCCTCAAGAGCATCTTTAAAAATTTCGTATATGGCAATAATTTTTTTTGTATTCATTTCCGATGATATTGATATCGCGTTTTGTCTGTCTGTATAGAATAGGAGCGGAATCTTAGGGTCAAGCCGCAATAGCGTAATATCCCTCACGGCGCATATTAAAGATTCGAGCGCTTCGCAAAATTCACCTCTTGACGTCGGCAGCTCTGACATGACCGAATGAAATTCCGAGTATGGCGCGCTATAGCGAATAGCGTTTATAATTCTTTCGGTAAGGGCTCTGTCAGCGCTCATTTCCTTGGCCTCTTTATCCGATAGGAGTGTGAGAGCCCGTCCGATTCTTCCGTCGGCTGACATAAGTATTCCGTCAAGCACCTCGGGTGAGTTTTTTGAGTAAAGAGCGGCTTTATCGCTTCGTTTGATAACGTAGTCACGCATAACGTCTGCACAGAAGCGTTGCATTGCTATGCTTTGCGCACGGCTTTTTATCGTTGTCAGTATTTTGTCTCCCGATTCCGACAGCAAAAGTATAATAACGTTTTTCGGCGGCTCTTCAAGCACGGTGAGCAGAGCGTTTTGCGCGTTGGGCGTAAGTCTGTCGGCTTCCTCTATTACGTAGAATTTGAAATTCGATTCGTTAGGGGATAGAAACATATCCTCTCTGAAAAGCCTGACCTCTTCAACGCCGAGCGAGGCTTTGTCTGCGCTTCTTTTCAGTCTTGTAATATCGGTGAAGTTGCCTTCTTTAATTCTGCGGCAGGTGTTGCATTTACAGCAGGGAAGAGAATGTCCGCTATCGTTTTTGTTTTCACAGTTGAGCGCTGAGGCAAGCTCAAGCGCAAGGGTTTTCTTGCCCGAGCCTTCAGCTCCGATTATCAGAAAAGCGTGCGGCAGAGTTTTAGCTTCAATGGCTGCTCCAAGGCGCGCCTTAACGGCATCGTTGCCGTAAAGCGCGGGGAAATATTTTCTCATATCCGCACCGTCCTTTCAAATACTGTGAAAACCTGTGTTCACGGTGTCGTTTTTCACCGCTGACACCGTAACATAAATATTATACCAATAAATATTTAAAAAGTCAATGGGAAGATATTTTAAAATAGTGTAAAGAAATGGACAGTAAATTCTCAAAGTAAATTGCACTGTTGCATTTACTTTGAGAATTTACTATTCTAAAAAAATATGGAAAATTATTCAAACTATATTTACAAATTCGACAAATTATGATACAATAGAATAAATTATTTCAGGAAGGTGAATTTAATGAAACTTGTTTATCAACCGTCCGATAAACCCAAAATCGGACAAGCAATCGTCTTTGCGATTCAGCAGCTTCTTGCCATCATGGCTGCGACCCTTGTTGTTCCTATTATTATAGGACACGGTATGTCTCCAGTTGCTGCGCTTTTTGGTGCAGGTGTGGGAACTATAGTTTATCTTCTTTTCACCAAATTTAAAAGCCCTGTATTCCTTGGTTCGTCATTCGCTTTCATTAATTCAATGGCAACTGCATTTTCCGGCGCTGTGAGCGTTTCTCTTGGATATCTCGGACTTATCTTCGGAGCGATATTTGCAGGTCTCGTTTATGTAATTATAGCTATTATTGTAAAATACGCAGGTGTTGAGTGGATAAATAAGCTTATGCCTCCTCAGGTAATCGGTCCTACTGTTGCTATTATCGGTCTTTCTCTTGCAGGTAACGCAATAGGAGATCTTCAAAAGGGCGACGTTCTTGATGCTGCAGGAGCATCTGTAGCCAACCCCCTTATCGCAGTCTTTTGCGGTCTTGTAACTCTTTTCGTAGTTGTTATTTGCTCAACGTTCGGAAAGAAAATGATGAAGCTTATTCCTTTCATCATCGGTATTCTGGCAGGGTACGCAGTGGCTCTTATCTTCTCCATCATTGGTAAGGCTGCTGATGTTGAGGCTCTTATGCTTATCGACTTCTCATACTTTACAGCTATTGTTGAAGGCGGCGTTGGACTAAAAACATTCTTTGCGCTTCCTGACTTCACGTTTGTTAAGGCATTCGGAGCTTTCGGTGAACTTTCCGGATCGTATATCGGAACTGTTGCAGTTGCTTATATCCCGGTTGCATTCGTTGTATTTGCAGAGCATATTGCCGACCATAAAAACATTTCTTCTATAATCGAGAAGGATCTTCTTGAGGAGCCCGGCCTCAGCCGCACTCTTCTCGGTGACGGTGCAGGCTCAATGGCAGGCGCGTTCTTCGGCGGTTGTCCCAACACTACTTACGGCGAGTCGGTAGCCTGCGTTGCTATCACAGGAAACGCATCTATTGTTACGATTGTTTACGCAGCTGTAGGAGCGATACTTATTTCATTCCTTTCTCCCTTCGTTGCGTTCGTTAACGGAATTCCCGCATGTGTTATGGGCGGTGTGTGTATTGCTCTTTACGGATTCATCGCTGTTTCCGGTCTTAAGATGATTCAGAACGTTGACCTTGGAGAGAACAGAAATCTCTTCGTCGTTTCTACAATACTAATCTGCGGTATCGGCGGTCTTGCTCTTAATTTTGGCAAGGTAACCATCACTTCTATCGCGACCGCTCTTATCCTTGGTATTATAGTTAATATAATACTTAAAGAAAGATCGGGCAAATCGGGAGAAAAATAACATTTAAGCATAAAAAAGGGGCTGTCTCATAGCATTAGCAAAATATGAACACTATGTGCAACCATAACAAAAACCAAGATCAATCATTTGATTTGACCTTGGTTTTTTGTTGCTTTTGTATATGATTTTATCTCAAAAATTCAATTTGAGACAACCTCTTTTTTATTTACCTGCTTTTTGTTTGTTTTTTTCTGCGGTGGTAACGATTGATTTGATTACCCTTTGCGGATAAAGCCACCAATCGCGGCACCAGATGCGTATAAGCGTCCAACCTCTCGCTTCAAGGAAACGAGGCTTGTAGACATCGCGTTCCATAGAAGACGTTGATGAGGCAAACGCGTCCTTATCTAGCTCAACACCGACGAGATATTTGTCTGTTTTCTCGTCGTATATTGCAAGGGAAATTTTGCTGTTGCTGTTTCCGATATTGGTATCAACCGTATATCCAAGCTTTGTAAGGCGCTCTTTTATTCTGTCTTCAACCGAAGCGACGCTTGTCATAATCCGTTCCGACTCAATTACCTCTTTGGTATTAAGCTGGGAGAGAATTGCTTTGACCTCCTCAGCATCACCCTTTGATACAGCTCTTACGTACATAAGATATTTTTTGAGAAGTCTTGGTCCGAGATGCTTGGCTGTATCTATTTTGAGAACCTCCGGCTCGATACTTGTAACGACGATAATCTTTGATTTCGCTCTCGTGATTGCGACGTTAAGTCTGTTCTCACCGCCTTCTGCGGAAAGCGAACCGAAGTTCGTGTAAACCTTTCCCTCTGCATTTTCGGCATAGCCTATTGAGAATATTATTATGTCGCGCTCATCACCCTGAACGTTTTCAAGATTCTTTATGAAAATGCTGGTATCCTCTCCGTCCTCAATTCTGTGCGTTTCCTTGAGTATGTATGAACGGAATTCGGGATCTTTTGAGGATTCTCTGTCGATACAGTCGGCAATGCAGGATTGCTGTTCGGTATTGAACGTGATGATTCCTATACTTTCGTTGTTTTTGCGTGTCTTAAAGATTTCTTTAAGTAATTCAACGATTTTCTTCGCTTCAACAAGATTCTTTCTATCTATCCATTTTCCCGCAACCTTATATCTTTCTATGGGTTTTGATTTGACGTTACGTGAAATGTTGGGAGCTATTTCAAGATTTGATGAATAGAATGCGTTGTTTGAGAAATCAATAAGTTCGCTGTGACGGCTTCTGTAATGATAAGTAAGGTTTGAACTTTCATATCTTGCGACCGCAAGGTCAAGAAGGCTTTCAACCTCAAGTGCAGCCTGAACAGAATAATCCTCTTGGTTTTCGGGATCACCGCCAAGGTAACGCTTCATAAACGTAGTTGAGGGGCGAAGCTGCTTTGAGTCTCCCGCAACGACAATATTCTTACCTCGGTATATCGTGGGGATTGTACTTTCGATGAATACCTGAGATGCTTCGTCGAAAATAACTATGTCAAACATATTCTTTTCAAGCGGGAGGAGGGAAGATACGTTTTCCGGAGAGAGAAGCCAACAGGGGAAGAGGGATAAAACAAACTCTCCGTATACTTCCATCATTTTTCTGATAGGCCAATATTTTTGCTTTTTGGATATCTGATACAGATAATCTTTATTGTTTTTAGCGTTATTGTA
This sequence comes from Eubacteriales bacterium, assembly GCA_045532675.1. GTDB lineage: Bacteria > Bacillota > Clostridia > Oscillospirales > CAG-272 > UBA1740. The sequence goes on from JAZSGJ010000023.1 coordinate 11,589, forward strand.
AAGGTCTTCGTAATCGCGGCTGTTTTTACCTGCGGCAAGCTTATTTGACACATCGAGCTGTTGTTCCTTAAGCTTGAATATTCTTGCTGTGATATTGGAAAAATCCACCATCCTAGCAAGCTCATCCTTACAAACGTCCTCGTAATGAATTATTTCGTGATATATGCGCAGCTCCATGATTTTATCGATAATTTCGGAATAATTTGCATAGCTTTTGCTTATCGTATAAGCAAAATTCAATATAGAAAGCTGGTTTTTATCAAGGCTTTCAATTATTTTATTCACGTCGCGAAGCGCGATATAATTATCAAGAGCATCATATACGAGCTTTATATATGAGGTGTTCCCGCGAAGAATATTATCTATTACCGAGATGTATCCGTCGACGGTTAAAACGCTATGCAAACACTCGTATTCCTTTGTGAATGAGTCGATTGCATCCATGGTCTCAAGGAACTTTTCCTTAATTTCACGCTCCTGTTTCTTCGTAAAGAGCTTGTTAGGATACCGGAATTTGCATTCCTGCTTAACAACCGAATCAAGATTATCTTCAATTGTAAGATCTTTATAATATGCCATAACCTGACGGTAGTACGGATATTTTGCGGTTGAGAAAAAGCCTTTTTTTGATTTCCCGATATCCTCAAGAATTCCTTTTACTTCACTCAGGGTGCGGATATCTATTTCCAGCTGCATATGGTCGATAAGAGGATTGCGTTCCTTATCCTGAATGAAATCATAATAAAGCTTCTCAAGATTTTTTGCTTTAATAACAAAAAGTGCATCGTTAAGCGTCTTATAATCGAGAGCCATTATGTTCTGATTTTCTATAAGCTTTAAATATATCGAGTATTCAGATGAGCTTTTAGAGAGCATATATGATGACGAGTACATCTCGGAAAGAGATAGGCCAAAAGGTCTTTTGTCATTCAGAACGTTGTAAATTGTATCAAGAATGTTTTCTTCGGAGTTTATTTTTCCCTGCAGAGCGTTAAATTCTTCTTCGAGAGCTTCGATATTTATAAGACTTTCCACCATGTTGTTCTGATGGGCTGCGAGACATTTTTCATAAAAGACGCGTTTTTCCTTGCACTCGTCATTTATATACATCGCCTTTGAATTAAGATTTCCAAGACGGTTAAATACAACGTCAAGGGCGGCTTTTTTTTGCGATACGACAAGCACCTTTTTGTTTTTGCAGATAGCATCTGTTATTATGTTGACGATAGTCTGGGATTTACCGGTGCCGGGGGGACCGTATATAACCATATTGCCCATCTCGTCAACTTTTTTGACAACCTGCGATTGCGCGTAGTCAAGCATTCTGACAATGTAATTGTTTTGCGACTTCGTCTTTTTTGCTTTAGGCGGCGACTTTTTTGCTTTTTGCTTGCCCATTCTGAGAAGCTCGTTTACAGCGTCATTTGTTAGCTTTTTCTTTTCAAGAAGGGAGTAGTCATTGTAAATTGAATTTGAAAGAGGAAAACGGCCAAGCACGGCAGCGTATCTCACCGCAAGCTCTCTTTCGGTCGGCTCTTTAAAACGGTCGTAGCTGTATATGTTCTTTGAGTTGTTCCAATCAATCTTAACATGAGCGTCGCCAAGATATTTTATGATGTCGCCGACACCTCTAAATTGGGATATGTCATCAAATTCAAGTTCAAGTCCGTCAACGTTAATTCTCTTTGATTGCGCGTAAGCAAAAACAAGTGCGGGGTTTATATGTATTTTTTCTTTCTCGTTCAAGGAAAGCTCAACCGTATTATCGTCGGGAATGTCAATTTTCACGGGAAAAAGCATAAGAGGCGCTTTTATGAGCGTTTTGTTGAATCCTTGGCTTAGTGTTCCGAAAACGAAGGGATAACCGATATATAACTCGTATCTTCCGGTTTCTTTTTCGATTTCTTCGATTTCGCGCTTAAGGTCCTTAAGCTTTGAAATTTCAAGCTCTATAGCGCGTGTTTGAGCGTTTCGCCTTTCGCGTTCAAGCTTTCTTTCAAGCTTTTCTGCCTCTTCGCCAAGCGGGTGAATACCGTCTTCTGCTTTTTTTGTCTTTGTTTGTATATCAAGATTTCTAACAATCTCTTTCTTTTCATCGCTTCCGATTACCGTCAGCGGATATTTTTTTCCTGAACGGAGAAAATCAATGAATTCTGCAATTTTTTCGTCACGACCTTCGAAAATTCTGCCTAAATCGTAGGCTCCCTTTCGAACGATGCTTTTTAAATAAAGGCACTTATTGTTTCCGCCAATTTCAATCAAGCGCTCTTTATAGTAGGTGTAAATACCTTTTCTCATCGTTTTCTCCTCTGCTAATTTAGTGAATATACCACATTGTAAAATAGTATAACATAAACCTGTCGAAAAATCAACAGAAATTTTGAAAAAAATGAATTTTTTTAAGCAAATGCCCGTACCCGTGCTACTTTATGTAGATTTAACCGGCTTTGATTCGTTTTGGACTTTGCCGTCAATTGCCGACTGTGAGATTTTTTGCCGATTTTCTTTTTGCGGGTTAACCTACAACTGTATTACGCATTTTATGATTAAATGGGGAAGAGTTGTACAATTGATACAATTTTTTTTTTGTTTTTTCGCCATATTGCCAATTGAAATTTTCTTTTAATAGTGCTATAATTATTACAAATAAAAACTTTTTACACAATCTATATTACTTAAGGAGAACCAAAATGAAATTTGCCAAGAAGTTTTTTGTGGTTTTGATGGCAATGGCACTTCTCGTGACCTGCCTTGCAATCTCATCTTCAGCAACGTCCGAATTTACAGCGGATAATATTGAAGATATAATTGAGTACCACCTTTATAAAACCTACATGATCGAAACCTTTGAGGATTATGAGGTTACTGTTTTTGATGAAGACGACGAAATCGTGCTTAACGGTTACACCTACGTTGACGATGACAGAGTTGATATCAAGGATGTATTTTCATTCAGCGAGTCCGGCAAAGCAAGCATGGATTACGCAATTGAACTTGACGGTGAAAACAATAAAGTATTAAAGGTAACTAACACAACTAACAATGAAATTGATTACGTTGCAAGATTTAATGAAGCTACCAATAAGCTTGTTGTTTCAGTAAGAGTTAAGACTAGCGATTACGTTACGGAGAATAATGTTGTTAACGGCTCTATGTTCTCTATTCGTCTTCAGGTTGACGACCCCGCTAGCCAGACGAACAAAACTCAGATGCTCTCAATGTTCTCTATGGACTGCCGCGATACCGCGGATATGAAGTTTACCTTCTGTGAATATTCTAAGTCCGGTACAGATCACGTTTATACCGAGGGCGCAGCTGTATCGAACATCACACCCGAGCTTGATAAGTGGTATCAGATTGATGCAGTGTTTGATTTTGCTGAGGGCGAGTATTCAGTTGCGATTGAGTCGGAAGACGGCACAACCGGCGGAACCGGTGTTCAGTCTCTTGGAACTCTTGAATCTGCAAATCGCGTTCGTATTTTTATGAACGACGTTTATGGCAAGACCGGTACAGTTACATATCTTGATAACCTTTTTGTATATCAGGGTTCATTCGTTCGTGACGTTGAGAATAAGGATGCGGCAATTTCCGCGGCAATTCTTAATCTTGACGCTATGGCAAACGCTGCAGGAACCTCAATTGAAGATAAGGTAAAAATTGCAGACGTATATGGCAAACTCTTTGACGTTTTAAATTTCCCCGGTGTTTCCGGAACTCCCAATAAAGATAAGGTGGATGCCGTTATAGCTTCTCACACTGCCTATATGAATTCTACATATGCAGAGGCTCTTATCACTTATGTTGATTCTCTTAAGACTCTTACCTATTATGATAAGATAAAGATGGCAGGTCAGCATTACGATAATTATGACACGCCCGGTTATATAGATCGTTTTGTTGAATGGTTCTATGAGAACGATCAGATGAAAGCTGAGTTTGCCGATCCTAATACTGGCGGTCTTACCGCTGAGGAGGTTGCAGAAATAACAAGAGTTAAAGATCTTTACGATGCTGAGCAGGATGTAATTAAGAATATTGAATATGATTCCAACGCATTCGGTTCGCTTCTTATGGGCTTTGATCCTGATAACAAAGACTACAATTATATTAAAGAGCAGTACGAAGCACTTTCACTCTTTACAAAGCGCGATGGAACGTTTAAGTATGCTCTTGAAAATGAATTAGCTGATGAAAACATTAAGTTTGCTACTATCGCAGACGCTGAACCCATTTATACAGCTCTTGGTACAAAGAAAACAGAGATAGAGGCTAATGTTGCTAAGTTTATGGCTAGTGTTGACAAAATGTCTGCAGAGCCTGTTCCTCAGCAGGGATTTGCCGCACTCTACGCTGCATATACAGAATCTATTCCCGCTTACAACGGTGGTGTAATCCATAAGGGTCTTGATAACTCCACTTATCCCGGACTCAGCGCAGTAATTGCTCTTTATAACATGAGATGCGCTTACGTTGAAGAAAGAATTGCTATTTCAACCGAGTTTATTTTGATAGTAAACGCAGCATATGCTTCTACATACTATCCTACAATAATCGCTCAGCTTGCTGCGGCTGCTCCGTATCTTGATGCAGATATCGAAAACCTTTCAGTTGAATTTGATTATGCAGGTGTTACCGAGGCCAAGAAAACATACGATGAACTTCAGGTTAAGGTTGCTACACTCGTTACTGACTCCACAGCATATCTTGCCGCAGTGAATGCAATTGATATGAACGCAGCTTATACAGCTCTTAAGACCGCGGTTGACGCTGCACTTGCTCTTGAAGAGAAGGGCGCAGTCCTCGGTATCGAAGGTATTACAGAGGCTAATATCAAGCTTGCGGAGGCTGAGGCTAAGGTTAAGTCTCTCGAAGGTAACAGTGCAACTCTTATTGCAGCAGTTGAACAGCTTAAGGCTGCTAAGACTCTTGCAGAGCGTCGTGAACTTATCTTCGTTGCAAATGCTGCTCAGGCTAAGGCAGAGGCAACTAAAGAAGGTGTTGCAGCGGCTAAGACTGAACTTGCATCTCAGATCACTAAGTTTGATGCTGACATTGCAGCTGCAAATGCAACTCTTGTAGTAGCAACGGAAGGCGCATGTGACGTAGCTTCTTTCGCAGCTCCCACAGCAGGTATGTATAAGACCGCTGACGTTGTTAAGGCGATGCTTAAGTAATTAATAAATATGTATAGAAAATGACCGGTTCTTAATTGAGCCGGTCATTATTTAATTAAAAAACTATTGATTTAAATTGCTCTATATGTTAAAATAATAGTGTATTATATTAAGGATGAGTATACAATGGAAAAACAAAACGAAATATACAGTAGAATAATAGAGGAGCTTTCGGGGACAGAGAAGCAAGATTACCATTATTTTCACGGCGAATCTAAATCGATTCCGTCAAGGAAAGAGGTTATATCTATTATAAAGAATATACAGTCGCATATGTTCCCGCAGTATTTTGTTCTTTCTGAGAATCGAGGAAAGGAAACAAGAGAAATTTTTGACTGTGTTTTCCTTAAATTGAAAACACAGATTTGCGCTTCTTTTGGTTTCCTGTCGGATTGCGATAATCAGAACGTTGACGCAGAAGTTCTCGCTAATGAAATACTGATGCTTATTCCAAAGATAAAGAGCGCGCTTATCAAAGACGTTCAGGCAATATATGAGGGTGACCCCGCCGCTCGCGCTCCCGAGGAAGTAATATTATCTTATCCCGGCTTTTATGCCATATCGATATACCGTATAGCGCATGAATTTTATATAAGGAAAATTCCGTATATCGCGCGTCTTATGACCGAATTTGCCCACGAAAAGACCGGTATTGATATACACGCGGGTGCAACCATAGGTGAGTATTTCTTTATCGACCACGGAACAGGTATAGTAATTGGTGAGACAACAACGATAGGCGACCACGTAAGAATATACCAGGGAGTAACTCTTGGCGCAAAGAGCTTTGAGCTTGATGAAAACGGAAATCCCATAAAAGGTATAAAACGACACCCCGATATAGGCAACCATTGTATTATTTATGCCAACGCAACTATTCTTGGTGGAAGAACTAAAATAGGTGACGGATGCGTTATAGGTGGTAACGTTTGGCTTACACATTCCGTGCCCGACGGAAGGGTGATATATTATAATGAGAAATAAAGGTATAGAAATTTTTTCCGGTTGGACGAAAAAATCAGTAACGTTTACCATTGATGACGGAAACATTGCGTATGACACGAAATTTCTCGGGATTATTAAGCCATGCGGAATACACGGAACTTTTAACTTGTGTGAGCCAAACAGAGTAACGCCTGATGAATACAGAGCACTTTACAGAGGTTATGAGATCGCAAATCACTGCAAGCACCACCCTTTGTCTTTTGACGAGGGACAGCCGTTTGTTGTGTGTGGCGATGAGACAGACTTAATTCACGTGAATATACAGCAGCTGACCCGGCTGTTTATAAGACGAAGATACCCGGACTTTACATAATACATAATATTCCTTCAAGGATAAAACCTGACGGCTGGTTTTTAATTACGGACAGAGAAAATTACATCAGGTTTGTATGCGAAACACGTGAATCACTTGAAGAGATGTTTGGTAAGGGAAGCGTAAAATCATTTGTATGGCCATATAGGGAGCAGACAAACGATGCGCTTTTCGAGGCCTTGGTAAATTCCGGATATAACAGCATAAGAAAAACAGGTGCGCTTGGTTCCTCGACCGAGTTTAATCTTCCTGAGGATAGAATGCGTTGGTCTTATAATGCAGTTGCGACGACACTTCTTTCCACTATGGAAGAGTATGAGAATTTTGCCGATGACGGAAATCTCAAATTTTTCTGCTTCGGAGACCATTCGTATGATTTTGAAAGAGACGGAAGATGGGATGACCTTGCCGAGTTTGCTAAAAAATATGGCAACCGCCCCGAAGATTATTATTACGCCGCCGTATCCGATATATTTGAATATGAGGACGCAGTAAATAAACCGATACTGAGGTTGTAAACGGCAGCGGAAAAATACTGTATCTAAAAATAAACGGAGAAAGAATAAAGCTTTATTCGGCTTCATCCTTTGCCGTATAATAAAAGGGGCTGTCTCAAATTGAATTTTTGAGATAAAATCATATACAAAAGCAACAAAAAACCAAGGTCAAATCAAATGATTGATCTTGGTTTTTCGTCATGGTTGCACATAGTGTTCATATTTTGTTAATGCTATGAGACGGCCCCTTTTATTGCT
>JAZSGJ010000102.1:0-42966 GCA_045532675.1 Eubacteriales bacterium
GGTAACGAGCGTTCTTATAGGCGCGTCAAAGCCTTCGCAGATAGAAGAGAACGTTGCTATACTGAACAGCAAGCCTTTTAGTGAGGACGAGCTTTCAAGAATAGATAAAATAGCGTTGTGAATATAAAAAGAGCGGCATAAAGTCGCTCTTTTTTGCGCCGACGCGCTACCCGTGTTAAGTTTATTTATACGGTGCTTTATTTCGACTAAATAGATTTTGTTCCGCTTGGCTTAGCCTTTTTCTTATCAATAAAGTGAAATACTATTCCAAACAACACTTTAAATCCAAAACAAATAACAATTACAGCACCTGCGCTATATAGAATACGTTCGAATACTGAATATTCTCTGTTTACGTTTAATGTGTGTTCAGCACGGTCATATTCTGTATTCTCGCTATATAGGGTAATTATTTCATCATATTCCTCACCGTCAAAAATGCGAACGTTACCCGACCACGTATTTACTCCGAATATTAGCTTTATTTCCTTTCCAACGACAGTGAAGGAGAAGACGTTGTTCGCGTTTTCTTCTCCTTTGTCCAAGGGCTTAAAGCAATAATCGTCAAATTCGTCGGAATATGACCAGTTTAGATTATCGTTCGCCTGCAGCTTGGATAAAGGCTTTCCCTCACCGTCAACTTTTAAGTCAACAAACCAAACCTCTTTGAACTCGTCTTCATCGGACTTTGTCTCGACTGCCTGAAGGTAAACGGTATGCTCCGCTGCCGTTGGCAGAAAAACGTTTTGACCAATGATAGCGACAGCAATTGCGCATATCAAGGGAATTAAAGTCATTTTGCGCTTTGCCATTTTGGTATAAAGCCAGAGTGCGAGGCAAGATATAACGACAAAGTAGCAAAAAACGAAAGCTCTCTTTAACCACGTGTTGAGAGTATAGGTGTCAATCAAAAAGGTTAAATAAATGCTTACCAAGATAACCGAGAAAAATAATATAACATATTTTATCTTTATTAGCCTAGACATTTTGTTCCCTCTGTTTTTTTAAATATTGCCAAAGAAGACACTGTTCGTAGTTGCCATAATTTTTTCGTTATCGTAATGATATGTCTCGAGGTTTTTCTTAAACTGCGTGATTTCTTCTGGGTGAAGAAGTATATGCTTTAATCCTTCATAAACCGATTCGTAGTCATTTTCGGTGAGCCAACCGGTTTTACCTTCCTCAATTTGCGTATAAACTCCGCCAACCTTGGTTGCGATAACCGGTGTGCCAAGAATCAAGGATTCAAAAATAGTGTTTGGCAGTCCCTCATAATCCGACATCAGTGCAAAAACGTCAGCTTCCTTAACGTGAGGGAAGGGATTCGAGAGAGGCCCTGTCATCGTTACGTATTCCTTTATGGGGCTTGATCCAAAAAGATTTTTAATTGCGTAGAAATCGTCTCCGCCGCCGATGATTTTCCAATTGAATTTGAAGCCTTCATCGTGTAGCTGCATCAAAACCGCAAAGAGACGGTCGTATGCCTTTTGCGCATCTATTCTTCCAACAGTAACGAAATTAACGGGCTCTTTGTTTTTTTCCTTTTTCTCAGCGAGCATTTTAATATTTTCCGTAGGAATCAAATTGGCGTTGACCACAACCTTGTCCTTGAGATGCGGATATAGATTACAGAAGCTCTCCTTGATATTATCTGAAAGAACGACGATTTTGTCATAGCTCCGGTACAGAACGGAATCGTTTTTGGTAATTTTCTTATTCCACTCAGTCTTATTCTTCCATAAGCAGTAATCTATATGAATCCATTGAACCTTTCTTTTTGCTTTGCTGTCAGCAACCATCTTACGGAAAGAAGAACCTTCAGACATAACGCACACACACTCAAACATAGAGAACAGCTTTGAAAGGTGAGGAAATACAAGCTGATTGAAAAGATCGGGATTTCTTTTAATTTTTCCTTCAAACGTAAGATTTTTCTTGTAGTCCTTTTCTTCTTTTGAAAGTCTTGGATCTAACAGACAGTCGAGAAGCCTTCTGTGAAATATATTATCCTCGGGGAAATCGGCCCAGCTCATAAAGCGTACGCCGTTCAATTCTACGCGAGTTTTTACGTTTGGAGTATTACCGGAAAAGACAGTAATACTGTGGTTTTCTTTTAACAAAGCTTGAATTTGAAGCTTTGTGGCAATGTGAGCTCCGCCTAAATAATTGATATCATCAATTATATATAAAAGCTCGTTTTTGAAGGTTTGCTCTTCATTTGTATGTGTTAATTCGTAAAAATCCTTTAGAATTTGCTCGGTATTATCAAAATTAATCAGGTTCTGTCTGATTGTTTTTGCAATTTGAGGATCTGCTAAGAATTTTTCAATTTCATCCGCAATGTCCTTAGCTGTAAAATCTGTCAGAAGACCTGTTTTTTCATGCTCGATTTGTTCAAGCGCACCCGAGGTCTTTGTGGCAATAATCGGAACACCCAGAATTTTTGCTTCGGTGATAACCATTGACCATGATTCATAATTAGACAGCACGGTTACTGCATCTGCTTTAGCCATATATTTGTATGGATTTTCTCTTGGCCCTGCAAGAATAAATCTTTCCTCAAGTCCGAATTCTTTTGCCTTGCTTAGAAGCTCATGGCATTTTTGTGCATCTGTGGTCGCACCCACGTTAAGCCATAAAAAATCCACGCCGCGATCCTTTAATATCTTCATCGACTGCAGCTGTCTCATATGATTTTTTTGAGTTCTAACGTTAGCGCACGTAACTAAAACGGGAAGAGTAGAGTCATAATAATTTTCAGGCACGGAATCGTGTGAAAGTCTGCGTATATTCTCAGCATCGTTAATATTATAAATGCAAACTGATTTTTTCTGAATAAAAGGGTAGGTTTTGAGACTGTTACTTAATGATAGCTTTGAAACAAAAATGTATTTGCAGAAAGATTCGTTATGAATGAAATAATTTTCTCCGTCAAAGTATTCCGCCTCGGAAAGATCATTATGAATCCACGCAGCTTTTTTGTCTGCACGGACTGCTTGAGCAACAAAATCAGGCGACCACCATTCACCAATGTGAAATGCCCAATCATAATAATTTTCTTGGGCGAAAAGCAGTGCTGAACGAGGAAATTTTGACGCATTAGATTCGGTTATCAGAAATTTCGATTTGATTTTTTTTGCAAGAGAAAATCTTTTTTCTTCCTTAAAGACGTCAAGCACACGAATATGTTTAGGCAAGGATTCAACTAATGAAACTGCGTTTTCAACGTGACATTGATTCATAATGATTAGGTCGGTGCTATAATCTTTAGGATCCAACCGTCTCAACAAATTTAAAAGGGATACTTCTGCTCCACCTTTATAGAATTGATTAATTACAAATAAGAGTTTCATTTTTCAGCAACCTCCAACAGTTTAGAAATTTTATTGTGTATTAAATTTGTGTATTCATTAAATTCATTACTTGAAAAAAATTGGGTAATGTTCTTAGAATCGTTAGCGAAGGAAATTATATCATCAGCTGTAATATGGCTAAGGGTTTTTCCATATTTTCCGTCCTCAAGCTGATCGGCTATTCCGCCGACGTCTATTGCAAGCACAGGAACGCCGAGCACCTTTGCTTCGTCGATAGTTACCGGAGTGCCCTCGTATTCCGAGAGCAAAATGAAAATGTCGCACTGCTTTAGCAGGGGACAGGCATTGTCCAAATACCCTGCAAAAATCACGTTTTCGGTCAGATTCATGTCACGGCACATGCTCTTGTAGCTCTCAAGAAGTTTTCCGTCTCCGACGAGATACCATGAGAAGTTAACTCCGCTCTCCTTTAATTCCTTTGCCAATAGCAGAATGCGGTCAAAGCGTTTTTCTTCTTCCATTCTGCCGATAGTAATCAAGTTTAATTTTGATTTATCCGTTTTAATTTCGAAATCAGCGTTAGCTTTTTTGATAATGTTTTCGTAATCTATAAGATTTGGAACAGTAATAATCTTATCCGACAGATGTGGGTAATGTGAGGTTAATTTATCGCGCAGTTTGTCGGAAAGGCATACTATGGCATCGTATTTTTCGTAGGTTTTTCCGTCGTTTGACGTAAATTTTCTCGTCCAATTGCTATGGTCGCGCCACGCTGTATAATCGGTGTGTATCCACTGTATCTTTTTGGGATTCTGAAGGGTGGCTACAAAATGTCTCAGCCGTGACGCCTCGCTCACCACGATTATATAATCGTATCCGTCAAATATGCGGCAGAGCTCTTTTTTGAGAAGCTTTTCGTAGAAGGGAATATCTATGCCAAGCTTTACGCGTATAGCGAACGTAATTCTTTTGAGCTTTGCTCTTTTAGAGTATTCCTTGCTTGCAAGTACTTCCCGTGTTGGCACGGATAGGCATTTGAAGCTTTCGTTATTTTCAATATCAATTACACGGTATTTTGAATAAAGAGCCTCGTCCTTCAGCGCGCAAACTGAAAAAAGGTCAACTCTCATTAAATTTCGAAGATAATCCGCCTGCATAAGCGTTGCCGCTCTCGCACCGCTCATATAATTTATATCGTCAAAAACGTATATAAGCTTTTTTTGATTTGTAAATAGCGCGTCAAGGGCGCCGAGCGTATCGGTGGCGCTTGAAAAGCCGCGCAAATTTTTGCGAATCCTCTCAGCTATGGCTGAATCGGTAAGAAATTCTCTGATCTTATCTGCGATATCCTCTTCGTCAAAATCACAGAGGATTCCGTTTTCTTTATGAATAATCTGCTCGAGTGCGCCGGAGGTTTTCGTAGCGATTACCGGAGTGCCGATAGCCTTTGCTTCGGTAATAACCATTGACCAGGATTCGTGGTCTGAGAGAACGCACACAGCGTCGCATCTTTTTATTACGGAGTACGGGTTTTCGGTTGCGCCTGTGAAAAGAAAATAATCTTCAAGACCAGCCTTTCGTATTTCGGCATCAATTTTTTCGTTCAGCTTGGGATTTGCTTGAGCTCCTACGTTTATCCAATAAAATCTTAATCCCTCGTCAAACAGCTTCTTCATTACGCGAATCTGGCGTACGTGATTTTTCTCGGGACGCACGTTTGCAACGGTAACAAGTCTTGGCAAATTTCCATCGGGAAGAGATACGCTCGGGGATTCTGCCGATTTTTCGACAACCTCGTCTTGATTGATGATATTGTTTATTATATATCCGCGGTTCTTAAGGAAAGGATACTGCTTTTCTGCGGCGAGCTTTGAATTTTTTGACACGAAAATAAAGCCGTCAAAGCACTCGTGATATAAATGAATGTCGGGATGGAAGAAATCGGCCTTATCCGCATCGGCGTGTATCCAGACGTATTTCCATCTTGCTTTCGCACGATTAGCTACAAGCGAGCAGGAAAACCACTCACCGAACGAAATTGCGATATCGTACGCGTTTTCTTCAAAAACGCGATAAGCTTTTTTTCGGAATACAGTGCGTCCGGTTATCTTTTTGCAGACCTTAAATATGGCTTTTTTTATATATGCAAGCTTCTTTTCGCGCTCCGCGGTATTATAAACCTTAACGTGAGAGGGAATATTCGGAATTAGAGTCACGGTATCCGGCAAATCGATTTGGTCATAAATCAACAAATCAACCTGATATTTTTCAGTCGGCATTGCCGAAATTAAATTGACAAGTGCGGTTTCCGCGCCGCCCTTAAACAATTGATTGATGACGAAAAGAACCTTCATTAGGTATTCTCCTTAATTGTTCATATATTCTTGGCAAACTTCCTCGGACGGTCCGAATTTCACTACGTTGCCATGGTCAAGCCACAGCGCTTTTTTGCAGATTTGCTTTACCTGCTCAATGGAATGTGAAACGAATACGACCGTAGCGCCGGAATTTATCATTTCCTGCATTCTCGCAAAGCTTTTTTGCTGGAATTTATAGTCACCGACGGCCAAGATTTCGTCAATTATGAGGATGTCGGGAATATTCATCGTCGCTATTGCAAAGCCAAGCCTTGCAACCATACCCGAAGAAAAGTTTTTAATTGCGGAATCAACAAAGTCCTCAAGCTCCGCAAATTTTATTATCTCGTCAAACCTTGAGTTCATATATTCTCTGCTGTAGCCGAGAATCGCTCCGTTGAGATATATATTTTCTCTGGCGGAGAGGTTGGCGTCAAAGCCTGCTCCAAGCTCGATAAGCGGCGCGATGCTGCCGACTGTTGTAATATTGCCCTTCGTGGGCTTCAATATACCGGAGATAATTTTCAAAAGCGTACTCTTGCCGGAGCCGTTAAGTCCTATGATTCCGAGCGAATCGCCCTTTTCAAGCTCGAAGGATATATCGTTAAGAGCCCAGAACTCCTGAAAATGAATCTCTTTTTTTAACATTTTAACAAGATATTCCTTGATGCTGTCAACCTTCTCAGAGCTGAGATTAAACATCATGGAAACGTTATCAACCTTTATTACAGCACTCATTTAAAACACCTCACACATATAAAACGAACTTGTCCTGCTTTTTGTAGAACACGAAGAGACCGAGAGCAAGCATTACAATACCTATCGCAAGACAGATAAGATTATCTTTCATGCTCGGGAAAACTCCGTAAAGAACTAAATCGCGCATATAGCTTACGTAATGATACATGGGGTTGAACTGCATGAGCTTCATAACTGCGTCGGGAAGTATTGACGTAGGGTAGAATATAGGCGTAAGATAAGTCCACGCCAGTATAAATACTCCGTAAAAGTGCGCTACATCTCTGAAATATACCGTCAGGGCAGAGAGCATGATTCCGAGTCCCGTTGCAAAAAGAAACGTGTAAAAAATCGGAATCGGCATCAGAAGAAGCGTTGCGTGGAAGGGGGCGCGGGTAACTATCATAACTATGAACATGGCAATCAAGGAAAAGCCTAAGTTCACAAGACCGGAAAGTATATTTGAAAGAGGGAAGAGGTATTTCGGAATATATACCTTTTTCAGCAGCGATGCGTTGGAAACCATAGAATGCATAGCCGTGGTCGTAGATTCCGAATTGAATGAGAATATAAGCGAGCCGGAAAGATAATAAATCGGGAAATGCTCGATATTCTGCTTGAAAAGCGTTGAGAATACGATGGTTATGACAATCATCATAAGCAGTGGATTCAGTACCGTCCAAAGAAGTCCGAGAGCCGAATGCCTGTATCTTACCTTGATGTCTCTGACAACAAGCTCCTTAAGCAAAGGAGAAAAGCGTCTGAATCCTTCAATTTTCTCCAAAACGTAGTTTTTAATTCTTTTCAATTTTATCTCCTCTCTGTGAGTGTCACGCTATATTTACTCTATCTTTACTATTATAGCACAGTCTTATAATAAAAGCAAGTAAATAAAATAAAATAATATTCAATAAAATAAAATTAATATTTTAGACGACAAAAAGAGGCTGTCACGTTTGAGACAGCCCATCGCGTTTATATGTTTTGGCGCAATATGTTTTCAAAATCAATGTGTTTTGTCAACGCAAACGCATAGCGCAGAAATCCCTCGTTGTTTGGATGAAGCTTTCTTTCGTCGGGGTCGCCGAAAAAGTCCTTTATATGCGGCACTAGGGCGTATCCGTCAATGACGTTAATAAAATGATAGCGTGATACAACCTCTGTAAAGTTCTCGGAAAGGCGTCTCGACGTCCCGGAAATTAAAATAATTTTCTCGGTGTGTCGATAAAAACCATAATGATTGTTTTGTAAGCTTATCACAATTTTAAAAAGCAACCAACAAATATATTTTATCATAAATTTGCGATGTTGTAAAGAGGTATTTGTCGAAAACATACAAATTCTCTTTTTTGCACAAAAAATAATTATAAATTACTTACAAATTGCCGATTGCAATTCGTTTTCGTTTCGTGATATAATAAAGGTGCAGAAAGGAAGGTACGGTCCAATGGCAAGTTAATAAAAAATCAAAACGCCAATGAAAGTAAAGGTACAGTCCAATGAAAAAGTAAAGCGAGATTTTTTCGAAAGACGGTTAAAGTCAAACCGATAATACACGGCGGTGCTACGCAATATATATAGATAGTAAGTATACAGAGAATTTATAATCGGTTTTAACAAAAAACATATGCGGTTTGACTATAAAAATCCTTAAGAAAAAGTCAAAAAATCAGAATCCTTTTGCTGAGTATTTAAGTGTTGTGTGTGTGAGCTGTTTCGGTTAGAAAGATGTGATAGTTTTGTGATAATAAGAATGAACGCTACGGTATTTGCAAAGGGCATCTAAGGAAAGAGAGGATAACCAAAAGATGTTAGATATCAAGAGTGAACAGAAGTGACCCTCGGTTGCGGTGGTTAAGGTGCAACCGAGGGTCACTTTCTAATTTTTAATTAATTATTCCTAACGTCTTGTTAAAGACGTTTTTTGTATTATAATAAAAACAGTCTTTTTTGAAATTAAAGGTACCATTTTATATCAAATTTTAGTTTTTGAGTAATAAATACGTAAAAACTCAGGAATGGACGGAAAAGATGCATTGCGTATATATGCTTTATAATCGCAGACTTTAAATTGCCCTTTCCTAAAATTGCTCTTCTTAATTTCAGGCATTTGCTTCGTTTCCAATCCGGAAAATTTGTGTTCAGAAAAGCTCGGTTTTGTTTTAATTCTGCTTTGAAGCTCTTATCTTTTGAGATATAGCGTCTTAACATAATTGAGACGCCAAAGTGAATAAATGCCATTGCGGAAAGGAGATCCATATATCCGTCGGTATTAGAAATCTTTATATATATTTCTTTGAGCTCCAGCAGAGCATTTTCAATCTCGGTAACGTCTTTAAAGTTTAATGTCTGTATCGCGGAACCGTCAATTATCATATATCGGTACAGAGGCTCGGGTATAAAGGAAATCTTTTCCGCGTACTGATAAAGCTGCATAAGAAGAATCGCATCTTCAAGAGCTCTCGGTCGGCATTGAGATTATGCAGTCACTAATTAAGCACCAACCGAATGATGACCCCGTGTATGAATTCATTCAGAAAAAACGATCTGAAGGCAAGTCTTGTAACGAAGCAATGATTGCCGAACTAAACAAGTTCTTACGCATTTACTACGGCAAAGTTAAAGAATTACTCGCATAAATTTCTACTAATGCATAAAAATGGCGGTTAAATCATTAGATTTAACCGCCATGATGTTTTGCGCTCTTTTTCCAGTTTGCAAACATTTTAGTTTTTTCTTAAAACCTCTTGACTTTATTTAGCAGGTTTTGACTTTTACGAAGTAGCGAAGCCGTATTTGACGATCTTGCTTTTGACGGGGAACAGCCGACTATCCGTTTAAAAGTTTTTGAAAAGTAATAAACGTCGGAATAACCAACCTTATCGGATATTTCCGTCACGGATATCTCGGTTGTTAAAAGCAACTCTATCGCAACCGATATCCTCACGTTGTTTATATATTCTGACGGTTTGCAGTTAAGCTCTTTTTTGAACAGCCTTGCAACGTAAGATTCAGAAAATGAGAATTTTTCAGATATACTTGAAAGACTTAGCGGATTGAAATAATTTTGTTCAATATATTCCATAATTCCGGTTAATTTGTGGTTTTGCTTCGGATGATTTTCATTGCTGAGATGAATCAAAAGCTCTTTAACAAGTTGGTCGAGAAGCAACTGATTCGAGAAGCTTTCGTTTGGCTTAAGTTTATCTGCTCTTTCAAAAACATTTTTAACACAGCTGGGGGTATTTTTTATAAAATGCTGAATCTTTATATTGGAAGTATATTCACTCTTGCAGCTGTATGAATAACCGTTGTTTAGAGCTATACGTGCCGTAACGTTTAATTCACTTCTTGAGGTGCTTTCGGCGACGGTCGTTGCGAAAAAACTAACGACGTAATATTCACACGCTCCGCCATTGAGCGGTACAAAAAACATATTTGGCGGTATAAGCAGAATATCTGTAGGCTCAACGTGGAAAATTTCGTTTTCTACACTCATATCAAACGTACCTTGTATACAGTATAGCAAGGTGCTGTTAAGAGAATGCTGACCGTTGTGCCACGCTCCTTTACTACGCGATATACGCCCGAAGTTTCGTACCCTTATCTCACTGTCTAAATTATAAATCATTACAAAATTACCTGTGCAGATTTATTTAACATTGATGTTTTTTAAATCACAGACAATTTGTTCAGCGAATTTTCCATATCCGTCAGTGTTAAAATGAACGCCGTCAGCAGTGCGAAATTCAGCATATTTTGAAGAGAGTGAGTACAGATCTATTATAGGCAATCTGTATTTTGCAGCTACTTGCGCAGCAACTTTATTTCTACACTTTACACGTTGCTCCCTTTCCGTATCGGATACACTTGTTGTAAGAATTATGACTATAGGAGTATCCTTGAATTCATTAAGAAGAAACTTCACCGTTTCCTCGTAGTAATACAAATATTGCGTATCGTCGTCAAGGTGCCAGCCGTGAAGCCCGTTATTGAATAGAATTGCGTCCCGGCGCTTCTGCTGTTTAGCGAACATACGGATAGAATCAAACAAAAATGGGTTATCCAATGCCTTCGAAGTTCCAAAGCCATCGAAGAGTATTTTACCTTCTGAATAAGATGTTGCTATTCTTCTGGTGTTACATGATATGGAATCACCTATATACAGTACTCGTGATACATCGCTTCTGTCGGGTTGCTCCCACCATACGTTATCCCATTCGAATGTTTCGAGCGCGGTATTTTTGTTTTCGTGTTCATATGTATACTGACTCATTTTATTATCTCCCTATTGGTACATTTTGGTACATCTTGGTACATCGAAATTTAGGGTTAAGCCTAATTGCTTCTTTAGTATAACACGAATTATCCAAAAAGTCAATATAGCACAAAAAAATAATAATTAATTCCATTGAACTCAAGTAAACTGTATGTTAAAATCTATAAAGGAATGGGTTTTCTTTTTTACTGATAAGACAGCGCTTTCCGCACATTATGATGAAAAGAGGAGCTTAAAATTGAGAAAACAAAAAACGGAAGACGATATTAAAAGGTCAAATTTTTTAGCCTACAGATCTTTTTACACACCGCTTGACACGATGGAGAAATTCAACAACGAAGGCTATAGGACGGTGTGTGTGTTTCCTGCACACACATTGAATTCTCTTGGAACACCTTATTCACAGTACCCGCCTACCTGGCTTTGGTACGATGTTTATGATTTTTCTCCTTTTGATCGTATGGTAGAGCATACCTTATCGGTTATGCCCGAGGCTCAGCTTGTTTTGATGATTGATCTTAACTCTCCCGCTTGGCTTGAGCATAATAATCTGAAAAACTGCAACGATTCATTTTTGAATCTCGGAAAGGCGGTTCACAATCCCATCTGGATTGAGGCTACTGAAAATTACCTTAAGAGTTTCGTAAAATATGCAAACGAAAAATACGGTGACAGAATTTCCGCGTGCGTTTTGGCTTGCGGCGCAACCGACGAGTGGTACGATTATTCAAACGGAGCTGAAAGCCCTGAACGCAGAGCTGCATGGAGAAACTATCAAATAATGCGAGGCCGCCCCGATCCTATTGATATTCCTCCTCAATCCGTCAGAGAGCACGTATCGCACGATGATTTTTTGCGCGATCCAAAAGCAGACGGGCTAGCCCTTCAATATTGGCATTTCTGCAACGAAGCGATAGCGGATACCATCGCTAGATTTGCACATGATACAAGGGAGATAATCGGTGATAAAGTAGAAATCGGATGCTTCTACGGATATATACTTGAAAAGGGAGTTGGAACCCTTGTTTCCTGTGGGCATCTTGCTTATGAAAGGCTTCTTGATTGTGACGATATTGATTTTCTTATCAGTCCCGGAACCTACCGTGATCGACTGATTGGCGGCGGAAGCGGATTCCTTATTCCAAACGGCAGTGCTGCTGTCAGAGGTAAGAGGCTGCTACATGAGTGCGATCAACGCACACACACCTACAATAATCACATTACGCCTTACGTATCCTTAGGATCTCAGCAGCAATGGCTTGATGAAAAATCAACCATCTCAGGCATAAAAAGAGAAGCCGCGCTTGGTTTGATCAAGCGTACGCACCTTTGGTGGTTTGATATGTGGGGCGGCTTCTATCAAGGTGAGAGTGTTATGAAAACGCTTGGCCGTGTAAAAGCGCTTTGGGACAAATTTTCTTCCGCAGATGCGGTCGATGTTTGCGAGGTTGCGATGGTGGTTGATGCCGAGAGCACCTATTTTGTCAACCAGCAACACGAAAACTCATCAAAGATTAATTTAGGCACAAGAAACAAGCTCAACAGACTTGGCGCACCTTACGAGGTATATTCATTTAGTGATATTCCCAAAATCAAGAATTTTGACAGATACAAGCTTGTCATTTTTACGTCACTCTTTGATTTAACACCCGAAAAGCGCAAAATACTTGATGAGTACGTACTAAAGGGCGACAGAAGTGTTCTGTGGTTGTATGCTCCCGCAATCGTGACAAGCGGTGAATTAAACGTAGAAAACTGTGAGAAGCTTACCGGCATTAGCTATTATGAAGAGGGCGTTGCAAAACGAAAAATGCAAAAGTTCACCTCATATTACATTCATAACTACGATGAGCTCACACCGTCTGTTTTAAAGAAAATTGCAAAAGAAGCGGGAGTTCTGATAAACGTTGAAGAGGAGCTTCCCGTATATGCCGAAGGAAACCTTCTGGCAATACACACCAAGGACGGTGGAAAAATTACAGTGACTGCTGACGAAAAATATTCTGCCGCAGAGGAGCTTTTTACCGGAAAGCGAATAGCTATTGAGGGTGGAAAATTCGTATACGATTTTTCCGAGCCCGACACGGCTATGTTTCATCTTAAATAAGGATTTAGGAGATACGATTATGAATATTTTGAATTTACCATTGGATTACGAAGCCTGCTTCGCAACAATTTCAAAGAGATTTCAAGAGCAACTTCCGAACGTTACGTTAAGATTTGAAAAAAGCGATTGCTTAACAGTCGGATTTGACGGTGCCGAGGGATATATAAAATGCGACAGAATAAATCGGTTCGCGAGGCTTTTGGGCATATTCATCCAAAAATACAATGGTGAAAGATTTGAAGTCCGAGAAAATGCTGCTTTTGAGACCGTGGGATGCATGCTGGATGTTTCTTTCGGTTCAGCTCTCACTGTAAAAAGCATATTTGATTTTTGTGAATACGTCGCGCTTTTAGGCTACAATCAAATATGGCTTTACATGGAGGATATGTACGAAATAAAAGAACGGCCGCATTTCGGTTATCTTCGCGGAAGATACTCCTTTGATGAACTGAAGGCCATTGATGACTATGCATACTCGCTGGGCATTGAAGTTGTTCCTTGTATACAAACGCTTGGACACTTGAAAAATTATCTCTGTTGGCCTGAGGCGTCAGCAATAACAGAGGGTCCCGCTATATTACCAATGAATCTTTTGCCGGATTGCGAGGAAACATATGAATTCGTGGAACAAATGATAGTTAATTCATCCTCTCCGTTCAGAAGTAATAAAATACATATCGGATGTGATGAAACATCTGATTTGGGATTAGGAAAATATTTGAAGCTCCACGGATATCAAGATCCGTTCGAAATATATATCCGTCACATCAACAAGGTCGTTGAAATCTGCAAAAAACATAGTCTTTCTCCAATTATGTGGGGTGATATGTTTATTGCTTATTCCTCAAAAAGCGGAAAGAATTACGACCCTGATGCGGTTATCTCCGAAAAAACCAAAAGCAGTATCAGCAAGGACGTAGGGATCGTTTTCTGGCATTACGGTCAGCAGCTCGGATGCGAGGAATATATGCTTGATAAATATTTTGAGCTTTCACCGAATCCTATTTTCGCGGGCGGAGCATACTGTTGGGAGGGACTCCTTACGGATAATTATTTTTCAATGAAAACCGCAGACACATCCCTTCGTATCTGTAAGAAAAAAGGTGTTAAAGAAGTATTTCTTACCCTTTGGGGCGGTATAAAATCCATGTATCAAGCAACCTATCTTGCGCTTTGTAATTTTGCGGAGCTTTCATATGGTGATAATACCGAAAATCTTAAAGAACGTTTTGAATTTTTGACGGGTGCATCGTACGACGCATTTATGAAAATGAGTAATTGTAACGGTCTGTATGACAGCGACGAGGCAATAGCAAATTCGAGCTATAAGGGAAGCCGCAATGGAAATCGCTACTTTATAAGCGATCTGCTTGTTAACGTTCTCGATAAGGATTTGATTGATCATCCAAGAAGTGATTATTATGAAAAAACCGCAGACTTTTTCCGTGAATATGCAGAAGATAAAGGCGAATGGAATTACCTTTACGGATATGCACTCGCGGTTTTCGATATGCTTGCGCTAAAATGCAAGATTGCCGAAAAGCTTTTTCCGGCATACAGCAATGGAGATAAGCAAATTTTAAAAGAAATAAGAGAAATTCTTCTCCCGCGTTATCTTGAAAAGCTTGAGGATATCAGCCGTTTGCATTCTTATCACAAGGATACCTATCTTCGCCCATTTGGTACTGAAAACCGCGATCAAGTTTACGGTGGAATGAAGGAACGGGCAAGGACTGCAATGCGCAGAATAGGTATGTATCTTGACGGAAAAATTGAAAAAATAGGGGAGCTTGAAGAAGAGCGCCTTCCGTACGAAGGCGGACCGCTGGTAACCATCGTACCAAGGGTATATTATTAAAGTGCCTCGCGAAAAAATGTGTCCAATATTGAAAGCGTGCGGTGACAATAATGACAGAACAAAAAAGGATGGTGAGCAAGAGTGCTTAAACTAAAAAATGCAGTTAGGGGTTCGGGCTTTTCAATGAAAGACTATTATGTCTGGTGCGGCTCGGTTATAAAGGAAAACGGTATTTATTATATGTTCGCTTCGCGCTGGAAGCGTGAGCTTGGATTTCCAAAGGGCTACATGCGTGGCTCCGAAATCGTTCTCGCCACAACGAAAGATTTATCTCTTCCGTTTGAATTTCAAAAGGTTGTGATCGGACAGCGCGAGAATACTATGTGGGACGGCACTATGGCACATAATCCCTGCGTAATAAAGGTTGGTGACAGATATGTTCTTTATTACATCGGCTCGTGCGACGGAAGCAAGCAGAAGCGAGCGATAGGCTATGCCACGACAAAATCTCTCTCGGGAGATTGGGAGAGGACTGACTCTCCGATTGCTCTTCCGCAGGATGCAAATAATCCCTGTGTTATCAGTGACGGCAAGGGAGGCGTGTTGCTTTATTACAGAGATGGAAATCTCAAAGTCTCCGTTGCGCGTTCGGATGAGTATTTCGATCGATTTGAAACAGTTGCGCATAATATTTTTCCGAAAGGAAAAATAGAGGATATGTTTGTATATAAAGAGGACGGCATATATAAAATGATTTGCGAGGACGCAGATGGAATTTATACGGGTGCCAAAAAAGGGGGCGTAATTTTTAGTTCGTACGACGGAGTTGCTTGGGACGAGGAAGGAGCTGAACCGGCTTACGGCTTCAAAGTTGAATTCGATGACGGAAAAGAACTGCTTCTACAAAGACGCGAAAGGCCTATGCTTTTAAACGACGGAAACAAAAGATATCTTTTTACTGCCGCAAAATTCGGTGGAGAGAGTATTCTTGAGGGGGGCTATACGTTTAATTTAGTTCAGGAGATTAAAATTAACGATGCCAAGACGCGAACGTAATTCGTAATGGAAAAATAAATGTGTACTGCTAATTTTTTAACTTTATATTGAATATTGAATTTGAATATTCGATGTGACATAATTAGGGTACAAAAATAGTATAAAGATTGGAGCATAAAATGGAAGACAACTTTACCTATCACGCTCAGCATATGCATGTACATTCCTGTTATGAACCGGGCGCGAGTATGGAAGGGCATATTTTCAATGCAAAAAACCTGGGAATGAGGTATATTTGGTTTACGGATCACGACATACGTATGGGCATAAAGCGCAACGAGTTTGACCGATTCGATTTTTCTGACGGGCTCACTTACGAGTGTGACGGCAAGAGCGTCGGATTTCTTTCAAAAGAGAATCAATGCGGCAGCATTTGCATATGTAATGAATCTTCGCATAACGATGGAAATTGTATGAAAATGTCGACTGTGGGTGAAGGCGAAGAATGGAAGGGCTGCGAAGCAACTCTCGTTTCATGCGCGAAAAGCCACACCGCAAGTCTTTTGTCTGATATTGCGCTGTTTTTTAAATACAAAACCGAGATTTCTGATGCGAAAAATTCAAGGCTCGTATTTGATGTCAAGCTTTCCGAGCGTCCTCCGGAGCATAAAACGGCGCATATTCTTTACGTAGCGGGATCCACGGAGGGGCTCGATGCTCTGCACACACTCGTTATACCGATAGAAGAGGCTCACGGTTGGAGCTGGACCGAATTCAAGCTTTCAAGCGATTCCGTGACGGCGGAGGCCGATATTCGGGGAATCGGAGGACTTGATAATTGCTTTGACAGCGTTACCGTAAGGCTTGAAGCGAGAGATGGTGCAAGGGCTGTTGCGTATATAGATGAATTTTATAAAACGAGAGGACATACGGCGCAGGAAACCTACGAACTGCAAAAGAAGGTTGCATGCGAAATCGGTGCGAGGTATGGTGTCAAGCCCTTCGTCGCAACTGAAATTTCTTACGCCGGTATGCATAAAAACTGTTATTCAACAGATTTACAGATACTTCCGTATGAAGCTCGTGGTTATGAAATATCGCACAGTGAAGCCTGCAATGCGATGCTTGAGCAAGGTAAAGTTTTTTCGATAAACCACCCATTTGTAAAATTTAAAAGAAAAGATCTGTCGACTTTCAATCTTGATGAAGAGGTTATGAAAATAGCAGATACATATACAGAGAATGCTTGCTTCGGCGCATCACTTTTAGAGGTTGGATTCCCTGATGGGCGTTATCTTCCGCTTGAATATCATCTTAGACTGTGGGATGTTTTATCTTTGCGCGGATTCTTTTTAACGGGGTACGGTGCAAGTGACAGCCACAGTAACAAAAGCGGTTGGTACGGTGGAAACAATTTTGTTTTGTGGCTTGGTATTGCTGAGTGCGAGGATGAGAAAAACGAGGCCGCATTCATCGATGCCATGCGTGCCGGAAGAGGTTATACGGGGGATCCCATTTTCATAGACGGCGGAGTTGGATTCTGCGGCGAGGACGGCCAGATTATTGGTTCGGTTACCTCGCTTGACAGCGAAGAGAGCAAGAAGGTCGTTTTTTCATATAATAAAATGCGACATGGGTGGAGATTGCGCTGGATTATAAACGGAGATGTTAACCGCGAAATCTTTGCCGAAGATGGAGAATTTTCTGATTGCTGCTATGTTAAAGCGGATAGAGCGGTTAACTTTGTAAGAGCAGAGCTTTATAACGATACAGGCAGATGCATTTTAATTACCAATCCAATATATTTTGTTAGACGCGATATAAAAGAGATTAACATACCAAAAGAGAGGCGGTTTGATAAATGAAATTTTATGTTACAAGGCACGGTCAGGTTGCTGAGAGTGCAGAGTATTTCGGTGACGTTTCCTATCCGAAAGGGGATATGCCGCTTTCAAGGCTCGGAAGAGAGCAGGCGGAGTATCTTGGAAGAAGACTTCGTGACGAAGGTTTTTCGGGAAAAATTTTCGCCTCTCCTTACTTAAGAACTATGGAAACCGCTGATATTGTTGCGGATATAACCGGTTCAAAGGTGTATCCTACAGCGGCGCTTCACGAGATTTTTCTAAGTGATGTGGCGGTAAATAATTTCTTCGGTTCGGATATTGAGAAGCTTTCGTTAGCCTTTAAAAACGTTGCGGAGGATGCCGAACTTGAGTTCCCTTGGTGGCCGACCGCAGTGGAAAGCGCAGAGGACGTGCGATACAGAGTTGCACTTTTTATGGATAAAATCATTGACAAAAGCGATGAGGATGTTTTGCTTGTAGGTCACGGAGCTTCGGTAAGTGCGGCTATTCATTTTTTCTTTGGAAAATATGCTGTCGGCAAGGTATATAACTGTTCCTATAGCAGCTTCGACACGAAGACAAAAACTGCCGTGTTAAATTGCGGCATGCATTTGCCATATAAAAAAATAACATATAACAGTGTATTTCTTGAAAGGAAACCTTACGATATTGAAATTCCCGAGAAGCTTGCAAATGAAAAAGGACTTAAGCTTTTACATATAGGTGACACACCTTCACGCTCTTTTCCCTGGTACCGTGCGCTTATAAACAAGCTGAAGCCCGACGTAATAATTCACACGGGTGACACCGTTGATGAGATTAAGGTTGGTCGTGTAGCAGAGGTTAGAGAGGAATACATAGACAGACTCAAGGTTATGCTTGAGATAATGACAGAAACCGGCAGTCGCGTAATTTGGACAACCGGTAATAACGATCTTGAGGACAAGGTTCGCGAAATTGCGCCGGGTATTGAGTTGGTTGCCAACGGTACGGTCATAAATATCGGCGGTAAGCGAATCGCGCTTGCGCACCATAAAAAGGATTTTAAAGAGGAAGCGGATATATATCTTTACGGTCATACAACAAGATATGACGTATGGAGTGATGAGCGAAACACAGAGGAGCAAGACGTGTGGTATCTAAATGCGTGTTGGACGAATTCGGTTATAGTTTTGCCTGAGAGAAGACTTTATAAAATTCCTGTATCATTAGGAGAATGATATCATTATCAAAATTTTATGCAAATTTTGAATTTTGTTAAGGTATTATAAATAAAAAACTGCAAGATTTCCAAGGTCGGAAATCTTGCAGTTTTTTTATACATTTGCCGGTTCTTTTTCTGTTCCTTCCGTTTTTATATCTGTCGGCTTTTGTGTGAGGTTCTTTTTTGCGGCGGAGAGCATCAGCTTAATTCTGTTAAGCTGGTTTACCTCACTTGCGCCGGGGTCGTAATCTACGGCGGCGATATTTGCCTCGGGATAGGATTTTTTCAGAACCTTTATTACGCCTTTTCCGACTACGTGATTCGGCAGACATGCAAAGGGTTGAATACATACGATATTAGGCACACCGCTTGTGAGAAGCTCAATCATCTCACCGGCAAGGAACCAACCTTCGCCATACTGGTTTCCTATTGAAAGGAACGGCTTTGTATTTTCTGCTATATGGTCAATACGCTGGGACGTGTCAAATCTTTTGCTTGCTTTAAGCGCCGCTATGGCTGGCTTGCGAACCCATTCCATAAGGTTTATACCCATTTTTGAAAGATTTGCCTTGATTTTTTTGCCACCTAAAAATTCTGCTCTGTAGGCTGAGTTGTAGAAGCTGTACTGCAAAAAGTCTATAAGATCGGGAACGACAGCCTCTGCGCCCTCGCGCTCGATAAGCTCGACGAGGTGGTTATTGGCAAGCGGCATATATTTCACGAGAATTTCGCCGACTATGCCGACTCTCGCTTTCTTGATATCAAGAAGCGGAAGATTGTCAAAATCGTTGACGATGTCAGCGCAAAGCTTTCTGTAGCTGTATTTTTTCTTGTTTGTCAACGAATCTATGCATATGTCACGCCATTTTGAGTGCATCTCGTTCGCCGAACCGGGTATTGCTTCGTATGGTCTTGTACGGTAGAGACAGCGCATTAAGAGGTCTCCGTAAACCACCGCGCGAATCGAATCCACGAGTAGTGGGAGAGTAATGCTGAAGCCCTCGTTTTTCTCCATTCCGTTAGCGTTAAGTGAGATTACGGGAATGTGGCCGAGTCCGGATTTTTCAAGTGCGCGGCGAATAAAGGCTACGTAGTTGCTTGCTCTGCAGCATCCGCCCGTCTGCGACATCATGATAGCGAGCCTATCCGTGTCGTATTTTCCCGACGTAACAGCACTCATTATCTGACCGACGACGGTTATAGAAGGGAAGCAGGCGTCGTTATTTACGTACTTAAGGCCCATATCTATGGCATTTCTGTTATCGTTATCAAGAATTACCATGTTATAACCGTGCTTTTTAAATACAGGCGCGAGTATATCAAAGTGAATGGGACTCATCTGGGGCGCAATTATGGTATAACCGTTACCGCGCATTTGTTTGGTGAATTCTTCCCTTGTGTATTCAATTGACGTAGGCAAGGCACAGACACCCTGCTCGCATCTCATTTTCATAGCGGCGAGGAGACTGCGTATGCGTATTCTGACTGCTCCGAGATTGTTTACCTCGTCGATTTTAAGAAGCGTGTATAGCTTGTTGTTGGCTTCAAGTATTTCTGCGACTTGATCGGTGGTAACGGCATCAAGACCGCATCCGAATGAGTTAAGCTGTATAAGTTCAAGGTCATCACACTTTGAAACAAATTCAGCAGCGGTGTAAAGTCTTGAGTGATATACCCATTGGTCAACGACTCTCAAGGGACGCGTTGGGGTAAAGTCTACGGGCAGAGAATCCTCGGTAAATACGGTAAGTCCGTATGATGCGATAAGCTCGGGGATACCGTGGTTGATTTCGGGGTCGAGATGGTAGGGACGGCCGACAAGAACAATGCCTGATTTTCCCGAATCATGCATCTTTTTATAGAGCCTTTCGCCCTCTTTTCTGATATCCTCTTTCGTGTTTATCTGTTCCTGCCAGGCTTTGTCAACGGCGGCACAAACCTCATGTTTAGGGATGTTCCACTCCTTTTGGCAAAGGCGTACAAGACGCTCCGTTGCCGTTTTTTTGCTTGTAAACGCAATAAAGGGGCGTATGTAATTTATTCTGTTTTCTTCTATTGACTCGACGTTGTTTTTAAGGTTTTCGGGGTAGGAAACTACTATAGGGCAGTTAAAGTGATTCTGTGCGTCGGGGGTTTCCTGTTTTTCAAAGAATACGCAGGGGTGGAATATTGTTTTGGCACCGTTTTCTATAAGCCATTCAACGTGACCGTGCGCAAGTTTTGCTGGATAGCATTCGGATTCCGAGGGGATGGAGTCCATTCCGCGCTCGTACATCTTTCTGTCGGAAAAGGGTGAGAGAAGAACGCTGAATCCAAGCTTGCGGAAGAAGGTTGCCCAAAACGGATAATTTTCATACATATTGAGGACTCTCGGTATTCCGATAACACCGCGAGGGGCGGTTTCCTTCGAGAGAGGCGTGTAGCCGAACATTCTCGTGCGCTTATATTCGAAAAGGTTGTCTCCCTTTTCTGCAAGAGCTTCTTTTCCAAGCCCTTTTTCACAGCGGTTGCCGGTTATATGCCGTCTTCCACCGGGGAATTTGTTGACGGTTAGCATACAGTTGTTCGCACATCCACCGCAACGAACGCCCGTTGACGAGTAGGTGAGATTTGCTATCTCTTCGAGGGAGAGCATGCTTGACGCCTCACCCGTATAATGTTTTTTTGCTATTAAAGCGGCTCCAAAGGCGCCCATAAGTCCGGAAATATCGGGGCAGGTGGTCTCGGTGCCAGCTATTTTTTCAAGAGCGCGAAGAACTGCTTTATTATGGAATGTTCCGCCTTGAACGACGATATGCTCGCCAAGTTCTTTCGCATCGGATAGCTTTATAACCTTGTAAAGAGCATTCTTTACAACGGAGTAGGCAAGACCTGCAGAAATGTCTGCAACGCTCGCTCCCTCCTTTTGCGCCTGCTTCACATTTGAATTCATAAATACCGTGCAACGCGTACCCAGATCGACGGGGTTTTGAGCAAAAAGAGCCTCTTTTGCGAAATTTTCGACCGAAAGACCGAGTGAGTTTGCAAAGTTTTCAATGAACGAGCCGCACCCCGAGGAGCAAGCCTCGTTAAGCAGTATTGTATCTACTGCGCCGTTCTTAAGCTTTATGCATTTCATATCCTGACCGCCGATGTCAAGCACGCAGTCAACGTCCTTGTCAAAGAAGGATGCCGCAGTGCAATGAGCAATTGTTTCAACCTCGCCCTCGTCAAGTGAGAATGCTGATTTCAGAAGAGCTTCTCCGTATCCCGTTGAGCAGGAGCGAACTATCTTCGCGCCCTCGGGAAGCGCTGAGGCAAGCTCGGACAGAGCTCTTTTAGCGGTGTTTACAGGATTGCCGTTATTACTTGAATAGAATGAAAACAGAAGCTCACCCGAGTTGCCGATAAGCGCGAGCTTAGTTGTTGTTGAGCCGGCATCTATACCGAGGAAACATTCACCCTTGTAGCTTTTTATGTCTTTTTTTGCTAAAATAGCCTTGCTGTGACGGGTATTAAATTCGTCAAAATCCGACTCGGATTTGAAAAGGGGAGCAAGCCGTGGCATCTCAAAGGATACTTCAACTCCTTCCTTAAGCCTTTCTATAAGCTTTTCTATGAGAATCGGTTTTGCTTCGTCCGCTTCAAGAGCAGCTCCGATAGCGGCAAAGAGATGAGAGTTTTCAGGATCAACCGTAGTTTCGGGTGTAAGCTTCAGCGTTCTTATAAACGCGGTCTTAAGCTCGGTTAAAAAGTGGAGCGGACCGCCGAGAAAGGCAACGCATCCGCGTATAGGTTTACCGCAGGCAAGTCCGGAAATGGTTTGATTGACTACGGCTTGGAATATTGATGCCGCAAGGTCTGCTTTTGTCGCGCCCTCGTTTATGAGCGGTTGTATGTCGGTTTTTGCGAAAACTCCGCAACGCGCGGCAATCGGATATATTTCTTTATAATTTTTCGCTTCTTTGTTAAGTCCTTCTGCATCGGTCTGAAGAAGCGCCGCCATCTGATCTATAAATGAGCCTGTACCTCCGGCACAAACGCCGTTCATACGCTCCTCAAGTCCGCCGGTAAAGTAAATTATCTTGGCATCCTCTCCGCCAAGCTCAATTGCGACATCTGTTTGCGGAGCATAATCCTGAAGTGCCGTAGCAACTGCAACGACCTCTTGTATAAATTCAATTCCGAGAGCTTTTCCGAGGTTGATTGAGCCGGAACCCGTAATTTTTGTCTTTATATAGCATTCGCCGACACACTCTTTTGCTTCGATTAGAAGCTCTGCAAGGGTTTGTTGCGTGTGCGCAAGATGTCTTTTGTATTTTTCATATACTGGAATACCGGCGGCATCAAGCAAAACAAGCTTCACCGTCGTTGACCCAATATCTATACCTGCTCTGTATTCTTTCATATGAGAGTTCCTTTCAAAAGGAGTTGTTTTACTTTTATATTATAAACCTAAAATGTGAATTTTTCAAGACATTTTACAATTCAAAAAATCCCTTTGATTCACAGCGGTATATACGTTACAGGTAAGTATTGCAATCAAAGGGGATTTTATTATTTTGTTTCTCATTGAGCTTTTTCCGCTGACCTTTCCGTCAACAAGGCTCTCTGATTTGATAATAGAATTTTCGCTGATGTCTAGTGTTACGGCTCCGATATAGGATTCATGAGAAAGCTCCTTGTTTATATCAATAGGTGAGTCGTATGCATCCTCTCATTTCCATACTAATTATCCGTTTATCTCGGATGACGGGGATGGAACGGCTGTCCCCTCGTGGGTATATGAAGCGTTAAAAACGTTATTAAGTATTCCTACGTACATGGATAGGACCTTCTAAATAAATAGTCAACCAATTTTATCATTTAATTTTAAAATTGTCAATACCAAAGGCAGTATTTTAATATACTAAATTGACTTTTTTCTACGTATGTGGTAAAATATAAAAAAACATAATTGGAGTGTGTTATGAATTACGAGTGGGATCTATCAATGCTTTACTCCGACTTTGATTCTCGGGAATTTAATGATGACGTCAGCGCCTTATCATCGGCAATATCAGAGACGAATGCTCTTGCGGTTGAAGCTGAGAGCATGGTTCACTCAGAGCTTATAAAAAAATTTATCGCCTTGAGTGAGTCTATAAATATGTATGCGAGAAAGCTTATCATATACTCTAATCTGCGCTATTCGGCAAATACCGCCGACACCGCCGCAACGTCAAATATCGGCAAAATAATGGGAATGCTCAGCGACGTTTCAGCACCCGATGCGAAGATATCAAAAATAATTGCGGGATACTCAGATCTTGATGAAATAATTGACACGGATGTCTCACTTTCTGAGTATCGTTATCTCCTTAATAATATTCGACGCGACAGTAAATATCTTCTTAGCGATGGCGAGGAGAGGGTTTTCGCAAAAATGAATATATCAGGCGCTGAGGCTTGGGATGATCTTCAAAGCTTCCTTACAAGCAGTGTAAGGGTTGATTGCGACGGAAAGAAGATAACTCTTTCAGAGGTTCGCAATCTTGCTTATGACCCCGATTCAAACGTGCGTCTAAAAGCATATAAAGCCGAGCTTGCGTGCTATGAAAACATTAAAGATTCGGTTGCGTTCGCGCTTAACAGTATAAAGCTTCAGGTGCTTTCGGAGTGCGAAATGCGCGGATACGAATCACCCCTTTGCAAGACTCTTTATACTTCAAGAATGAAGAAGGAAACTCTTGATGCTTTGATATCCGCAATGGAAGAATACATGCCTGTGTTCCGTAAATATCTTCGAGCAAAAGCTAAGGCACTCGGTCACTGTGGCGGACTTCCTTGGTATGACCTCTTCGCTCCTATGGGGAAGAGTGATAAAACCTACACGGTCATTGAGGCTAAGGAATATTTGCTTGGAATTTTTAAGGACTTTGACACTGAGCTTCACGATATGGTGAAGTATGCATTTGAGAACGGTTGGATTGATTTTTATCCGAGGGCAGGTAAGGTTGGCGGTGCATTTGACTGCGCTGTACCGTCTGCAAAGGAAAGCCGTGTTTTGACTAACTTTGACGGCTCCTTCAGCGATATCGTAACGCTTGCGCATGAGCTTGGACATTCATTCCACGACAGGCAGGTTTTTGCTCACTCCATTCTAAATCAGGAATATTCAATGCCGGTTGCTGAAACTGCATCCACTTTTAACGAGGTGCTCGTTATGGGAGAGGCAATAAGAAATGCTAAGGATAAAGATGAGAAAATTTCGCTTATTGAGGGACAACTCACAGATGCGTGCCAAATTATCTGCGACATTTATTCAAGATATACTTTTGAGACCTCTGTTTTTGAGAATAGACCGAATGAATTTATGAGTGCAGACAGGATGTGTGAACTTATGCTCGCGGCTCAAAAAAAGGCCTACGGGGAGGGACTCGACGAAAACGTTATGCATCCTTATATGTGGCTTTGCAAGGGGCATTATTACAGCGGAAGTCTCAGCTTTTATAATTTTCCGTATGCCTTTGGCGGTCTTTTTGCTAGAGGTCTTTACGCAAAATATAAGAAAGAGGGAAACTCATTTGTTCCAACGTATAAAGCGATGCTCCGCGCAACGAGCGTTATGGATATTGAGGACTGCGCGCAAACGGTAGGGGTAGACATTACCGATAAGGAATTCTGGCGCGAAGGACTCAAGACCATAGCAGATGAAATCGAGGAGTTCTGTGAGCTTGTAAAATAATTCATATAAAACGAAAACGGTGCATTGCACCGTTTTCGTTTTATATGCCGCTTAAGATCGAATTGTAAGGACGGGTGTTCCGATATTTCGAAGAGCCCTAGATGCTCTTTGAATATAATAAAACAAAGAAATCGTTCCGTCAAGGAATGGACAAAATATAATTATTTTGACTTTCATCTTGACAAAAACTACTTGCTTATGATAAAATAGTTGCAAGTGAAACTATTGCATATGCAACTATTTTGGAGAAAGAGGAAAAATATATGCCGAGAATTATGAAAAAGCTTAACAACATCAGCCGTTCACAGGCGGTTTTCAGAAACTCGAAGCTTGACGGTGAGCTTCCACCTAGTTGCCATACTTATGTTCTTGCAATTTGCAGAGCGCCCGGCAGGACGCAGGATGAGCTTGCAGAGGATATATGTACGAGCAAGAGCACCGTTGCAAGACGGATTGACAGATTGCTTGAGCTTGGATACGTTATGAGAGAGCCGAGCAAAGAAGATAAACGATGTCTCAAGGTTTATCCAACCGAAAAGATGATTGATATTCTTCCTGAAGTAAGGAAGATTACACAGGAATGGAATTCGATTATCACTGAAGGAATATCCGACGCGGATATGGGGGTATTTGAATCGGTGCTTTCGCGAATGGAAGCTAAAGCAAGAGCCGCAATCGGAAAGGGTATGGTTGACGGCGTATGAAATTTCTTTTTAGATATATTAATCCGTACAAGTGGAGAATGCTTCGCGGATTTGCGATAAAGGTTTGCGGGACTGTTACCGAGCTTTTTCTCCCTGTAATTTTAACCTATATTCTTGATAATGTAATTGGAACTCTTAACGTAGGCAGGGTTATATTTTACGGGGTGCTTATGATAGTGTGTTCGGTGCTTACCTGCGTTCTGAACATAATAGCCAACAGGATGGCGGCTCGCGTTTCAACCGATATATCGAAGCATATGCGAAAGGATTTGTTTGAAAAAACGCTTTATCTATCCGCTCGTCAGACAGATGAATTTACAATTGCATCGCTAGAGTCGCGTATAACCTCAGATACCTATAATGTGCATCACTTTATAAACATGATGCAGCGTATGGGAGTAAGAGCGCCTATTCTTCTTTTTGGGGGTGTGACTATCACTCTTATAATGGATGCGCATTTAGCGCTTGTTATGCTTGCGACGTTGCCGATAATTTTTGCGGTGGTTTACCTTGTTTCAAGATGCGGTGTCCCGCTTTACACGAAGGTACAGAAGTCGGTAGACAGAATGGTTCGCGTCGTTCGCGAGGATGCGCAGGGAATAAGAGTTATTAAAGCTCTTTCCAAAAACGAATATGAAAACAGAAGGTATAATGAGGTTAACGAAAACCTTTCGCGTGATGAGCGTATGGCAGGAGTTATTATGGGTATTCCGAACCCCGTAATGACGCTTCTCATGAACCTCGGTATATGCGGAGTTGTCGCGCTCAGTGCGGTACGTGTATCGGAAAATCTATCATCTTCCGCAACTGTTATTGCATTCATGCAATATTTTACACAGATTTCAATGGCTATGATGGTTCTTTCCCGCATATTCGTTATGTACACAAAATGCGCGGCAAGCGCAAGGCGTATCGGTGAGGTCATAGACACTCCGGATGAATTTACAGTAGAAAAAAATGAGGGCAAAAAAATTGACACGGATGCCCATATAACCTTTAGAAACGTTTCGTTTTCTTATTTTGGAAAAAAGAACAATCTTGAAAATGTAAATGTTAGATTACATAAAGGTGACACGCTAGGAATAATTGGCGCGACGGGAAGCGGAAAGACAACATTTATAAAGCTTCTCATGCGTTTTTACGACGTGAGCTCGGGTGAAATATTGATAAACGGGGCTCCGATTAACTCGTATGGCAGAGAGGAGCTTACTTCTATGTTCGGCGTTGCAATGCAAAAGGATTTTCTCTATTCCGATACGATTCTTGAAAATATTAGGTTCGGAAGAGATATAGGCGACGCTGACGTTCGCCACGCGGCAAAAATAGCTCAGGCAAATGAATTTATTGAGGCACTTGAGGATGGATATATGCATATGCTTTCTCCTAACGGAACTAATCTTTCGGGAGGACAGAGGCAAAGACTTCTTATAGCGAGGGCGCTCGCTGCGAATCCCGAAATTCTGATACTTGACGACTCGTCATCAGCGCTTGACTACAAAACTGACGCAAATCTCAGACGTGCTTTGAGGAATGAACTTTCGGGCACAACCGTTATAACGGTTGCGCAAAGAGTAAGCTCGGTGATGAGCTGTGACCTTATTTTAGTCCTTGATGACGGTAAGGTTATCGGTATGGGAACGCATGAAGAGCTGCTATCATCGTGCTTCGAATATAAAGAAATAAGTGATTCGCAGATGGGAGGTGCTATAGTTGAGTAGAAATAATTTTATGAACGGTCCCGTCTCACAGAATCCGAACAAACATTCACTTGAGAAAATTGACAAAAAAAGAGCTAAGGGTATACTTATTCGCCTTGGAAAGTACGTTCTCAAAGAGTGGTATTTATTCATTCCGGCTATAATTATGACGCTTCTCTCAAACCATCTTGCTCTTCTCGGACCGCAGTACTCGGGTGCGGCACTTGATGCCATTGAGCTTGAGACAGGAGTCGATTTTCCTGCGGTTTTTGAAAACGTTATATATATGATAGTCTGTTATGCCGTATCAGCTGTATTCTCTTATCTCCTTGCGGTTGTTATGGTTCACCTTTCTCAGAGAATTGTACGTAAAATGCGTAAGCAGGTTTTTGAAAAGCTGAATACTCTTCCTGTTGGATATTTTGATACGCATCCTACTGGAGATATTATAAGCCGTATGTCTTATGATATAGACACGCTTAACAGCACTCTTTCTCATGACCTTGTGCAGGTGCTCACAAGCCTTTATACCGTCATAGGCTCACTTGTCTTTATGTGGAAAATATCAAAACCCATGATACTGATTTTTGCCCTTACCGTTCCGGCGTCGATAATTTTTACAAAATACCGTTCAAAAAAGGTAAGACCGCTTTTCAGAGAAAGGTCAAGGAAGCTCGGTGAGCTTAACGGATACGCAGAAGAGATGTTTTCCGGTATCGGAACTATATCGGCTTACGGAAAGCAGGATGTTATCGCAGAGCGGTTTAATAAACGCAACGAAGATGCGATGGAGGCTTATTATAAAGCGGATTATTACGGCTCTGCTATGGGACCTGCGGTAAACCTTATAAATAATATATCTCTCTCACTTGTGGCTATGCTTGGCGGAATACTTTATATGCTTTCAATGAGCGGCAGAGTGGAGGAGGGCGGACTCTTTTTCATAACACTTGGCGGCGTTGCGATGTTCGTTCAGTACTCGAGAAAATTTTCGGGTCCTATCAATGAGTTTGCAAATATAATTCACGAGTTCCAATCAGCTTTTTCCGCGGCAGAGCGAGTGTTCAGGGTGATTGACGAAGAGTCTGAGCCTAAGGACGTCGAGGATGCCATGTGTCTTGAGACTGTCGGAGGTCTTGTTGAATTTGACAGCGTAACTTTTGGATATATTCCCGAAAGAAAGATTCTTAAGGATGTTTCGATAAGGGCAGAGGAAGGAAAAACCATAGCTATCGTCGGTCCTACCGGCACCGGAAAAACCACAGTTATAAATCTACTTATGAGGTTTTACGATGTCGATTCGGGAGAAATTCGGCTTGACGGAATCCCGATTGAAAATATTAAAAGAAGTGATTTGCGCAAGGCTTATACGATGGTTTTGCAGGATACCTGGCTTTTTTCCGGCACTATATACGAAAATATAGTATACGGTAAGGAAAATGCGACACGGGATGAGGTGTACGAAGCTGCGAAGGCGGCGAGAATACATAACTTTATTGAGAGCCTTCCCGACGGATACGATACCGTACTTTCCGATGACGGAATAAATATTTCAAAGGGACAAAGACAGCTTATAACCATAGCCCGTGCGATATTATCGGATGCTCCGATGCTTATTTTGGACGAGGCAACCTCAAACGTTGACTCAAGAACGGAAATGAAAATTCAGGAAGCGCTTGGTGAGCTTATGCGCGGCAGAACCTGTTTCGTTATAGCGCACAGACTTTCTACCATACAGAATGCAGACACGATTTTGGTTGTCAGAGACGGAAGAATTACAGAATCGGGAAATCATGACGAGCTTATGCGCCTTGGTGGCTTTTACAGCACACTTTACAATTCTCAGTTCGTTTGATATAAAATCTATTGATTTTTTCTTCGTGTTAGTGTATAATAGTAGGTAATAATTTATTGGAGTTTTTTATGATCAGTGAAGTTATACTTTGTAAATACGGTGAGATAGTTCTTAAAGGAGCTAACAAACAGAATTTCGAATCCTATCTTATAAAGGAGCTTCGGCGTCGCGCGAGTCCCTACGGAGTGTTTAAGATATCCTGCCGTCAAAGCACTATATATGTTGTGCCGCAGAATGAGTTTTGCGATATGGACGGCATGTACGAGGCGGCTCGTCGGGTTTTCGGTATAATTGCTGTTAACAGAGCTGCCGTGTGCGAAAAAACGATGGAGAGCATAGTTGAAACTGTAAGAAATTATCTTCCCGAAAAGCTTGATGGAAAGCGCACCTTTAAGGTCGATGCGCGCCGCGCCGATAAGAAATTTCCGCTTACGACACCTGAAATTTCACGTGAGGTGGGCGGAATTATCCTCTCACTTGTGCGGGGAATTAAGGTTGACGTTCACAATCCCGAGGTTACAGTTACCGTTGAGGTGCGTGACGAGAACGCATTTGTCAGAGCGGGGCAGGAGCCCGGAGCGGGCGGACTTCCGCTAAGAACGGCGGGAAGAGGATTGCTTCTTCTTTCCGGCGGTATCGATTCACCGGTTGCGGGCTGTATGATGGCGAAGCGCGGAATGGAGATTGAGGCATTACACTTTGAATCATTTCCTTATACATCGGAGCGGGCAAGGGAGAAGGTAATGCAGCTTGCTGAACAGATGTGTCAGTTCTGCTCGAAAATACACGTTCACGTAATCTCGCTCACACATATACAAGAGGAGCTTCGGGACAAATGCAAGGAAGAGTACTTTACTATACTTCTTCGCATCTTCATGATGCGGCTTGCAGAAAATTGTGCAAGGCAATATAAATGTGGCGCACTTATAACCGGTGAAAGTCTCGGTCAGGTTGCATCGCAGACTCTTGAAGCAATAGGAGTTACCGATTCGGTTGTCAATATTCCGGTGTTCCGCCCTTGCATCGGCCTTGATAAAAACGAGATAGTTAGAGAGGCGCGCCACTACGGCACATTTGAAACCTCCATTCTTCCTTACGAGGATTGCTGTACGGTATTCACACCTCGCCATCCCAAAACGCATCCTAAATTTGAGGACGTTATGGCTGAGCTCGCAAAGGTGGATTTCGACGCTTTGTTTGAAGAAGCTTATGAGTCTATGACAACAGAGGTTAAGCTGATATTTCCCGAATACAGATAGATGTTTAAAAAGCAATGAGAGCTTGGTGGGTGATTGCCGGGCTCTCACTTTTTGAAATGTGGTTGAATCATGTTACGTAAAAATGTTTTAACTGTAAAGAATTAAATATTTTAAATAATATCTTTACAAAAGGAATATTATGTGATAAAATATTAAGGTAATTGCCATGAGGGACGGTGTGATATGCGTTTAGATAAATTTATATCTGAAATGGGGCTTGCGTCGAGAAAGGAAGCTGCTATTGCCGCAAAACGCGGTCAGCTTTTGGTTGACGGTGCGCCCGAGCGCGACACTTCAAAGCATATTGACCCCGAGCGACAGACGGTGACATTTATGGGACGCGATGTGCTTTACCGACGGTACACTTACGTTATGCTTAATAAACCCGAGGGCTACGTAAGCGCAACCGAGGATTCAAGGCTTCCGGTTGTTACTGAGCTTCTTCCGAAGGAGCTAAGGCGTCAGGAACTTTTTCCTGTCGGAAGGCTTGATATGGATACAGTCGGACTCATGATTCTCACGAATAACGGGTCGCTTGCCCACATGCTTCTTTCACCGAAGCGCCACGTTGAAAAGGAATATGTTTTTGAATGTGACGAGCCTTTACCCATTGGTGCAGAGGATTCGTTTAAGGTGGGAATAACGCTTCGTGACGGGTATGAATGCAAGCCTTCGGAGCTTCATTGCGAGGCGGGCAGAATGCGCGGAAGAATAGTTCTTACCGAAGGTAAATATCACCAAATAAAGCGCATGATAGCCTCGTTTGACAATCGCGTTACTTATCTTGAGCGGGTTAAATTCGGTGGAATACCGCTTGATGTCTCGCTTGCCCGCGGTGAATGGAGATATCTTACCGACGGGGAAATAAAGCTTCTCGAAGAGAAGACGAAATAATCAGCTTATAATTAAAGTTTATAATCCATACGGAAGGAAAAATATAATGGACATTTTAAAGACACTTGCCAATGAATTTAATATCAAAGAGGAGCAGGTTGAAAAGACCGTTGAGCTTATTGATGAGGGTAATACTATACCCTTTATTTCAAGATACCGTAAGGAAGTTACGGGAAGCCTTGATGACGCTACACTCCGCGACCTTAACGACAGACTTCAGTATCTTCGTAAGCTTGAGGAGCGCAGAGAAGAGATTTCTTCTCTTATTGAGGCGCAAGAGAAGCTCACGCCCGAAATCACCCTTGCGTTAAATAACGCTACGACTCTCGTTGAGCTTGAGGACATATACCGTCCCTTCAAGCCGAAGCGTACAACACGCGCATCTATAGCGAGAGCAAAGGGGCTTGAGCCTCTTGCAAATTATATACTTGAGCAGCGTGACGTATACGACATTGCCATTGACGAATACGCAAAGGAATTTATCTCAGAGGAGGAGGGCAAAGAAGTACCCGATGTCGCTGCGGCTTTACAGGGCGCGTCCGATATCATTGCGGAGGACGTTTCTAACAACGCCGAGATAAGAAAGCTCCTTCGCGAATTTACTATGAGCTATGGCTCGCTTACGACTAAAGCAGCTAAGGAAGAGCCCTCGGTTTATGAAAATTATTACGAGTTCTCAGAGCCGATTAAGAAACTCAAGGGTCACAGAGTCCTTGCTATAAACAGAGGTGAAAAGGAAGACTTCCTCAAGGTTGCCGTAACTCTTCCGGAGGAGGATGGAATTGCTCAGCTCGTATCAAAGGTTGTAACAAGCAAGGAGTCCGCAGCGCTTCCTTATATTATGGCGACGCTCAAGGACGCTTACGACCGTCTTCTTTTTCCCGCTATTGAAAGAGAGGTAAGAACCTCACTCTTTGACGACGCGTCAGAGGGCGCACTTAAGGTGTTTTCAGAAAATCTTCGTAACCTTCTTCTTGTTTCTCCCATAAAAGGAAAAACGGTGCTTGGCTATGACCCCGGCTACGGTCACGGATGTAAGCTTGCGGTCGTTGATAAAACGGGTAAGGTTATGGATACCGCGGTTATATATCCTTTCCGCTCAAAAGACAGAGTGAACGAGGATGATCTTGAAAAATCTAAGGCAATAGTTCTAAAGCTTGTTATAAAGAATAAGGTTGATATAATCTCAATAGGAAACGGAACGGCATCTCGTGAGTCGGAGAAATTTATTGCAGAGCGCGTTATACGCGACCCCTCGTGTCCTAAGGGAGTTAAATATACGATAGTTTCCGAGGCGGGAGCATCGGTTTATTCCGCATCTAAGCTTGCCACTGAGGAATTTCCGGATTTCGATGTTATGCAGAGAAGCGCTATTTCGATTGCAAGACGTCTTCAGGATCCCCTTGCAGAGCTTGTTAAGATAGAGCCTAAGGCGATAGGTGTCGGTCAGTATCAGCACGATATGAAGCAGGCAAGACTTACAGAGGCACTTGGCGGCGTAGTTGAGGATTGCGTTAACGGTGTCGGCGTTGACATCAATACGGCGTCCTATGCGCTTCTTTCTTACGTTTCCGGTATCAATCTTACAGCAGCAAAGAATATAGTTGCTTACAGAGAAGAGTACGGAGAATTCAAGTCAAGAAAGCAGATACTCAAGGTTCCGAAGATTGGTGAAAAAGCGTTCACGCAATGCGCGGGCTTCCTTCGTATTCCCGGAGCTGACGAGGTATTTGACTGCACGGGAGTTCATCCCGAGTCCTACACAATAGCAGAGGATCTTCTCAAGCGATTCGGCTTCACGACGGAGGACGTGACAAATAATAATCTTGCGCTTCTCAGATTCAAGGTTCAGCAGTACGGACTTGCTAAGCTTGCAAAAGAGCTTGGATGCGGTGAGCCTACCCTTGAGGATATTATAGGAGAGCTTGAAAAGCCCGGCCGCGATATCCGTGACGATGCTCCCGCTCCCATCCTTTCGACAGATGTTCTCGATATAAACGACCTTAAGCCGGATATGCTCCTTAACGGAACTGTAAGAAACGTGGTTGATTTTGGTTGCTTCGTTGACATCGGTGTTCACCACGACGGACTTCTTCATATTTCCGAGATGAGTGACAGATATATCAAGCATCCCTCTGAGCTCTTTAAGACGGGTGATGTAATTGAAGTAAGAATTAAGGACGTTGACGTTGCAAAACACAGAATCTCCCTCACCCGTAAGGGCATGGGCGACGTAAAGAAATAATATGTTCGGATACGTAAAGCCTGTCGCACCGGAGCTTCTCGTCAAGGATTACGAGTTTTATCGCGCTACCTACTGTGGCATCTGCCGCTCTATGAAAAAGCACACGGGTGCGCTCTCAAATATGACGCTCAGTTATGACAGTGTGCTTCTCGCACTCGTGAGAATGCTTTATATCCCTGATTCCGAAATATCCGCAAAGAAAAAAAGATGCATCGCGCATCCTATGAAAAAACGGTGTATGCTGAATGAAAATTCCGCTATAGAGTATACGGCACGAGCTTTTGCGATACTTACTTATCATAAGGTGCTTGACGATATTGCGGACGAGGGACTTAGAAAAAGGATGATACTTTCCACAGCAAAGCCTATAGTTGCGTCGGGAGCTAAGCGTGCGGACATAAAAGAACTCTCGGAAATCATTTCGGGAAAGCTTCACAAAATAAGAATTCTTGAAGAGAAAAAGACGCCAAGCGTTGACGAGCCTGCAGCACTTTTCGGTGAGTTGCTCGGTGAAGTTTTTTCACATGGTCTTTCGGGTGACGGTGAAAAGATATGCCGTGAGTTCGGGTATAGGCTCGGAAGATTTATATATGCGGCTGATGCTGCGGAGGATTATGAGGAGGACAGAGTAACGGGAAAATATAATCCTTACGTTCTTCTTTACGGAGGGAATCCGCTTACCGATGAGAATAAAAAATCCATAAAATGCGCTCTTATCTGTGAGTGCAGAGGCATGGAGGCAGCGGTAAATCTTATGCCGTTTAACAACAGATATACAGTTGAGAACATAATTAAAAACATTATATATCTCGGTCTTATTAAAAGAATAGAATTCCTTGACGGTAATGCCAAAGAGGAAAACGAAAATATGACATCTTCGAATTTTCCTGAGTAAGAATAAGCGAGAATGAAGGAGAAAAATATTGAAAGACGCATATGAGGTCCTCGGCGTTTCAAAAAACGCGACGGACGAAGAAATTAAAAACGCATATCGAGAGCTTGCGAGAAAGTATCACCCCGATAATTATTCGGACGATAATCCCCTAAAAGACCTTGCAAGCGAGAAAATGCAGGAGATAAACGCGGCATACGATGAGATACAGAAGATGCGCGCGTCGGGAAAATCAAATAACCAAAAAGGTAATAATTATTATACGGGTTCAACATCGGGCGTTTACGGTGAGATAAGAAAAAAGATAAACGCGCGCCGTTTCAGAGATGCGAACGAGGAGCTTTTCAGGATTCCCGACGTCGATCGAGGCGCTGAATGGCATTATCTTGTGAGCGTTGTTCTTATGAGTCAGAACAGAGTTAACGATGCTATGCGCGAGCTTGAGATAGCCTGCACTATGGATCCCGGAAATATAGAATATCAAAAGGCTAAGGAAATGTTCAACAACACCGCAAACGGATACGGAAGCACCTATTACGGCGGCGGATATAACCAACGCCCGAGGTCATCTTCTGACGACGCCTGCAATTGCTGCGCAAATCTTCTTTGCATGGACTGCCTTTGCGAGTGTATGGGCGGAGATCTAATGCCCTGCATATGAGAAAAACAAAAAAAATAACGCTCAGCGCTATGATAGTCGCGCTGAGTACGGTTTTTATGGTGCTTGGCGCTGTCATTGAGGTGCTTGACCTCTCGGTTTGCGCTCTTGCGTCTCTTCTTGTTTGCTTTGTTTATATTGAAATTGGCTCTCCTTACACCTGGCTCGTTTGGCTGTGCACGTCTCTTACAACGTTCGTGTGCTTCCCGGGCAGCATTGTATGGATGGAATATTTCCTCATTTTCGGGATATATCCCATACTCAAGGCCTATATAGAAAAGCTCCCGCGGAAAATATGGATAATAGCGAAGCTCTTGTTTATTAACGCTATCATATGGGTGCTTATATTCGCCGTCGAGCTTATACTCTGCGCCCCCTTTTTCGCTGTGGATAAAGTTTGGCTTAAGGCGGCTATATATGTTCTTATGAACGTAGCGTTTATTGCTTACGATTTGTTTATCACAGTACTCGTGCGGGTCTATTTTGAAAAATTCAGACCGAGATTTAAAAATTTACTTAAGTAAAAATTCTTAAAACAACGGAAAGAAAAAATGACAAAAGTTGGTTTTATATCCCTCGGATGCTCAAAGAATCTTGTTGACACCGAGGTAATGTTAAGAAAGCTTCACGATGCGGGATTTGAAATTACTCCCGATGAGACGGAGGCAGAGATAATAGTTATAAACACCTGCGGATTTATAGAGAGCGCAAAGCAGGAGGCTATTGACAATATACTTGATGCGGCAAAGCTCAAGGAATGGGGCAAATGTCGCCATATAATTGCCACGGGGTGCCTCGTTGAAAGATACCGCGAGGAAGTTATGAATGAGCTGCCGGAGATTGACGCTCTCGTAGGAG
Organism: Eubacteriales bacterium; assembly: GCA_045532675.1. GTDB lineage: Bacteria > Bacillota > Clostridia > Oscillospirales > CAG-272 > UBA1740. The sequence goes on from JAZSGJ010000102.1 coordinate 36,406, forward strand.
TCGGAAGCATATCGGATATTGCCGAGGCTTGCGAGGCGATTATGCGCGGGGAAAAATATACATCGTTCAAGGATAAAAACACCTCGAAGCTCGGCGGTGACAGAATACTTACGGCAGACGAGCATTCGGCATACCTTAAAATAGCCGAGGGCTGTGATAACAAATGCACATACTGCGCGATACCTCTTATACGAGGTAAATTCAGAAGCAGAACGGTTGAGGACATTGTAGCTGAGGCGCGAGACCTTGAGGCGCTCGGTGTCAAGGAGCTTAACCTCATAGCGCAGGACACCTCACGGTACGGACTTGATATATACGGGGAATACAGTCTTGCAAAACTTGTCAGAGAGATTTGCAAGGCAACCGATATTCCATGGATTCGTCTGCTATACTGCTATCCCGATAAGATCACAGATGAGCTTATAGAGGAAATGCGGAACAATCCGAGACTTCTTAAATATATGGATATTCCGATTCAGCATATATCCGACAGCGTGCTTTCGCGAATGAACCGCCACGGAGGAAGGGATCTTATATGCGAAACTGTGAAAAAGCTTCGCGAAAGAGTGCCCGGTGTTATACTTCGCACAACTGCAATGGTAGGATTCCCCGGTGAGACCGAGGAGGATTTCACAGAGCTTTGCGAGTTTATAAAGGAAGCGAAATTTGACAGATTCGGCGCGTTTACCTACTCAGAGGAGGAAGGAACGGCAGCCGCTGAGTTTGACGGAAGAGTTGACCCGCAGACAAAGCAGGACAGATATGACATACTTATGCAGACTCAGCTTACCGTCACTGAGGAGCAGAATGAATCTAAAATAGGTAATACGTATACCGTTATTTGCGACGGATTTGACACTGTTGCCGAAATATATTACGGTCGCTCATATCAAGATGCGCCCGATGTTGACGGAAGAGTTTACTTCACTTCAAAGAAAAAAGTCGATGTGGGACAGTTCGTTGATGTCAAAATTACCGAGGCAATTGATTATGACCTCGTAGGATGCAGAGTTGAAAATTATAATTGAAGGGAATGCTTTAAAATGAAAAAATCTTCTATGAATATACCGAACACACTTTCTCTCATACGAGTGTGTTTAGTTCCGATTTTCGTTGCTACGCTTCTTTTTATGCGTAACATTGGGATTTGGGGCTTCGTTGTACCGGCGATAGTTTATATTCTCACCGGACTCACTGATATGCTTGACGGAAAGATCGCGAGAAAATATAACCTTGTTACTGATTTCGGAAAGTTTATCGATCCTCTTGCAGACAAGTTTATGGTGCTTTCCTCTATGATAACAATTCTCGTGTGGATGCTTCTTCGAGGAAATACTACGCTTGCACTCGTTTTCGTATGGGTAGTTCTTATCATACTTCTCCGTGAGCTTGGTGTAACGAGTTTGAGACTTGTGGTTGCCGGTAAGAGCGGCATAGTGGTTGCGGCAAGCATGCTTGGAAAGATTAAAACGGTTTCACAGATGGCGGGAACGGTAATTCTTATCGTCGAGCCCATGATTCCTTTCTTCTCGGAAAATCATATTCTTTCATACGCCGCAATGGCAATTATGGCATTCACAACGCTTTTCTCGGGAATTGATTATCTTAAGGCTTATCTTCCTCACATTGATTCAAATAAGTGATAAATCGAATATAAGTATAAATGGGGTGTCACAAATGCAAACCTATTACCACCGGAATCTCGCACGCGACGCGGTAACCAGTATTTACCTTCACACGACGGTTGCCAACAGAGATAAGAACGCAGAGGAATTTACCCTTGACGTTTACGACCTTCGTCCCATCGTGAGCGATATGATGAGCATTTTGAGATAAATATTAGAGAGAAGATTTATTGACATATGTTTGCGAAAGAATACGATTTAAACTTTCTTCCCGACGATACGATCGGCAAATACGAGGTCAAGTATCACGACGTTCGCGACGAGCCGTTCAGGCTCTACGGTGTCCGGCATGACGGGGAGCGGTTCGCTATAATAAAGAAAACCTATGATAACGCGAGGGCGTCGGGTGATGAAAACGTTTACATCATAAATGGTCTCGAGTGCTTTACTGAATACGGTCCCGAATGTACCGTTGACGGCACACACCCGAATGATTTCGGCTATCGCTTTATGGCGGAGAGGATAAGCAAAGTCCTAAAAGAGATTCTTGATAAATAAAAAAACTAAGCGGTGTACCTGCCCTACGGCATTAAGGTATGCTGCTTAGTTTTTTGTTTTATCTGCGCAAGGCGGCGCCTTTTCGTTGTTCGCAGGGGTGCGTTTGGCGGGGTGATTTTGCGACAGCCGCCGTTACGATACGATAGCCGAGATGACCGAGGATATCTCCGCACAAAGCCTGTCTTTTGGCAGGGCTTTGCCGCTCTTCAACCACCAAACAATAGTTCCGGCGACGGCACTCGTCATCATGGATGCCGTAATCTCGACAGATGCGGGAAGCCTTGCACCCTCGTCCGTGGTTTGCCTGAGTCTGTTCTGCGTATCCTCGAAATTTCTGCTTATTATGACTTGGATAAGGCTTGGGAGCATATCGCTGTCAAGTGCGTTTTGTATCATGGCTTCGTTTTCGGTGATAAAGTCGATTATAGCCACGGCGTACTCGGTATAGTAGTCGGCAGGCGAGGAGACCTTTTTTTGCATCATCGGATATCTTCTGTCAAAATTCTCCCGCAAATGACCTACGAAATATTCGAGAAAGCCGTATTTGCCGGAAAAGTGCTTGTAAAAGGTCGCGCGCCTGACTCCCGCGCGGTCGCAAAGCTCGTTCACGTTTATATCCTCAAATTTTCTATCGCACAGAAGCCTTGAGAATTCCTCTGTCAGCTTCGCTTTCGTTTTTATGACTCTTGCATCGTTCGGGTTGATTTTGGCCATTTCTCCGCCTTTCCGGTTATTATCTTTTTTGATATAATTATAGAATAATAATTGACACGTGTCAAGTAAGTGACTTTAAAAAACTGTAAATTTAGGATGATAAAATTTTAACAATGTATTGACTATTCTCCGCTTTTGTGCTAACATATATAAGGTAAATAATTATAATTAAGGAGAAAAACATGGCAACCTACAATAAGAAGAACATTGAAGACGTTGAAGTAGCCGGCAAAACAGTGCTTGTTCGCTGCGATTTCAACGTTCCCATGAAGGACGGAGTTATTACTTCCGACAAGAGAATAGTGGAGGCGCTCCCCACCGTTAAGTATCTTATGGAAAAGGGTGCAAAGGTTATTCTTTGCTCTCACATGGGTAAGCCCCACAATATCTTTACCGAGGGCTTCGGTCTTACCAAGAAGGAGAAGAAGGCTGTTGAGGCTCTTCCCGAGGCTGAAAAGGCAGCGGCAAAGGCTGAGTATCTTGCAAAGGCTTTGAAGTCCGACAAGACAAAGCTCACCCTCAAGCCCGTATGTGACAGGATCAACGAGCTTCTCGGCGAGGAGAAGGTGATATTTGCCGAGGACATTATCGGTGCTGATGCAAAGGCTAAGGTTGCGGCTCTCAAGCCCGGCTATGCCGTACTTCTTGAGAATACGAGATTTGACGCACGCGAGGAAAAGAACGGTGCTGATTTCGCAAAGGAGCTTGCTTCCTATGCGGATATATTCGTAAACGACGCTTTCGGTGCGGCTCACAGAGCTCACGCATCTACCGCAGGCGTTGCCGATTACATTCCCGCAGTTTGCGGCTACCTTATCGAGAAGGAAATCTCGGTTATGGGTAAGGCTCTTTCCAATCCCGAGCGTCCATTTGTTGCAATCCTCGGCGGAGCAAAGGTCGCTGATAAGCTTAACGTTATCGATAACCTTCTTGCAAAGGTTGATACTCTTATTATCGGCGGCGGTATGGCGTATACCTTCGCTGCCGCAAAGGGATACGGTGTAGGAAATTCTCTTCTTGACGAAACCAAGCTTGATTACTGCCGTGAGATGATGGCGAAGGCAGAGAATAACGGCGTTCAGCTTCTTCTCCCCATCGACACCGCAATTGCAAAGGAATTCCCGAACCCCATCGATGCTGAAATTGACGTTGATTACGTTGACACTGATAAGATTCCCGCTGATATGCAGGGACTTGATATAGGTCCTAAGACCGCTAAGCTCTTCGCTGACGCAGTTCTTTGCGCAAAGACGGTTGTTTGGAACGGACCTATGGGTGTTTTTGAGAATCCCACTCTCGCAAAGGGAACTATCGCGGTAGCTCAGGCCCTTGCTGATAGCTCTGCTATCACAATCGTTGGCGGCGGTGACTCTGCCGCAGCTTGTGAGCAGCTTGGATTTGCTCCCAAGATTACTCACATTTCAACAGGCGGCGGCGCATCGCTTGAATTCCTTGAGGGCAAGAATCTTCCCGGCATCTCCTGCCTCCTTGATAAATAATTTTTGATTCTAGCCGCTGTTTTTCGTCATTCGCAGCAGATTTCTGCAATTTCGGACGAAAGAACAACGCTTTTAATTCAAAAAAATCTAAAACCAAATAATCAGTGATTCAATTATTAATTTAAAAGGAATATAAAATGAGAAGAACAGTAATAGCAGGAAACTGGAAAATGAATATGACGCCCTCTGAAACTAAGGTGTTTATTACAGAGCTTGCTCCTATGGTAAAGGGACTTGACAAGTGCGATATAGTGCTTTGCGTTCCGGCAATAGACATCCCTGCTGCAGTTGAGGCTGCAAAGGGCTCTAACATCAAGATTGGTGCAGAGAACGTTCACTTTAAGGCATCCGGAGCTTACACGGGTGAGCTTTCCGCTGCGATGCTTGTTGAAGCAGGCGTTGAGTACGTTGTTATCGGTCACTCTGAGCGCCGTCAGTATTTTGGTGAGACCGACAAGACCGTAAACCTTCGTACAAAGGCGGCTCTTGAGGCAGGTCTTAAGGCAATCGTTTGCGTAGGAGAGACGCTTGAGGAGCGTGAGCTCGGATATACCGAAACCCTCCTTAAGTATCAGACGAAGATTGCTCTTACCGGCATTTCAAAGGAGCAGCTTAAGAACGTTATCGTAGCTTATGAGCCTGTTTGGGCTATCGGTACGGGCGTTACCGCTACCGCAGAGCAGGCAGACGAGGGCAACGGCTTTGTCAGAGCGGCTATCGCTGAGGCATTCGGTGCTGATGCGGCAGAGGAAGTAACCGTTCAGTACGGCGGATCAATGAACGACGGCAATGCTAAAGAGCTACTTTCAAAGGTTAACGTTGACGGCGGTCTTATCGGCGGAGCATCGCTTAAAACCGATAAGTTTACGGCTATCGTAAAGGCTGCAAACTGATTTAATCGAATACCGTGTTAAATTAGAATATGGGCTGTCTCATTAAGACAGCCCATATTTTGTTTGATTAAATGAAATTAATTTTTGATATTTACTTGCTGTAAAGTATGCTTTCCTCTACCGCAATCTCACCGTTTTCCTTTTCATATTCATTAACGCAAATCTGCGCAAGGTATTCAAGCTGAGCATTAAGTAAACGCTTGTTTTGTTTAGCGACATGCGCTATTTTATAAAGAAGCTCGGGTTCAAATCTTATACCTGTTTGTATTTTATTAGTTGCCATAATAACACATCAAAAACATTTTGATAACATTATACACACTTTCCTCTTGATTTTACACAAACAAAGTGTTATCATGTATTAAGAAATTATTCCAGGTGAAATAAATGAATGGTATAGAAAAATATATTGATGATCTTGGAAGAGTAGTAATACCTATAAAATTCAGGGATAGGTTGGGAATGAAATGCAGAGCAAGATTTTTAGTCAATTTAAAAGAAAATGCTGTTTGTATATCCTTGGCAGAGAAATATTGCATTTTATGCGGTGATGTAAGCGAAATTGTTGATGAATTTCGTATGTGCAAAAAGTGTATTAGGAAAATAAAGAAAGCGGCTTTAGATGGGTTGTGATTCTAATAAATTAGAAAACGATTTTGATGTTAGTAGTTTTGTCATATTTTAGACTGTAAATATTGTACAATATTAACAAAAACAAACTTTAAAAACCGTGAAAATGCATCTTGGAATATTGAAATATTTATGATAGAATTATAACATCAAAATAATAGTTTAGGAGATTTTTAAAATGGCAGGTCTTTCACTCAGACACATTTACAAAAAGTACCCCGGCGGCGTTGTAGCTGTATCCGACTTTAACCTTGAAATCAAGGATAAGGAATTCCTTATTTTCGTTGGTCCTTCGGGATGTGGTAAGTCCACTACTCTTCGTATGATAGCAGGTCTTGAAGAGATTTCAGAAGGTGAGCTTTACATAGGCGACAGATACGTTAACGACGTTGCTCCTAAGGACAGAGATATAGCGATGGTGTTCCAGAACTACGCTCTTTATCCTCACATGACAGTATTTGATAACATGGCTTTCGGTCTTAAGCTCCGTAAGGTTCCGAAGGAAGAAATTAAGAGACGCGTTGAAGAGGCTGCAAGAATTCTTGACATCAGCCACCTTCTCGAGCGTCGTCCCAAGGCTCTTTCGGGTGGTCAGAAGCAGAGAGTTGCGCCTGGACGTGCTATCGTACGTAACCCCAAGGT
>JAZSGJ010000076.1:0-8641 GCA_045532675.1 Eubacteriales bacterium
CATAGCCGCCTCGTCCTCAACCGTCTGGTTGCCGTATATGAAGGATATTCCGCCCTCCTTTGCGAGAGCTATCGCCATCGTGTCGTTAGATACCGACTGCATTATAGCAGAGGTCATGGGAATGTTGAGCATAAGTGGACATTCCTCCTTGCCCTTTCTGTACTTCACGAGAGGGGTACGGAGAGAAACGTTCTGCGGTATGCATCTTTCATCCGTAAAGCCCGGAATAAGAAGATACTCGCTGAAGGTATGAGAGGGTTCGTTGAAGTAGGTTGCCATTTTAGATCCTCACTTTTACTAGTTATATTTTATTTAGAATATATTTTAACATACGCGTGTGCTCTTGTCAAGCATAAAAGCAACTGTTTTTATCAGGCTTTTTTGTTACTTTTTGGGTGTTTTGACTTAAAACGTTGCGCTTAATTTGCGGGTGTGTAATTTTCAAGCACCTTAATGTACTTTATTACGGGCTTGTCGGACTCGTTTACTACAGCTCCGTTTCCAAGCTGCTGCCAATAGCTGTGATACATAGTTCCGTAGTATTCGGCGTAGGCTGTCCTCGGGAATACGTCGCTTGTTATGTCGTCTACGACGGAAAGACCCTCGACAACGTAGCCAAACGCCGCATAGTTTTTGTCAAGCGAGGCTGATGCGTCTGCGTTGCAGATAAAGAACTGGCTGGATGCGGAGTCGGGCTCCTCTGAGCGCGCCATTGAGATTACGCCTCTTTTGTGACTGATATCGTTTACATGTCCGTTGTAATCAAACTCGCCCTCAATTGTCTTATCAGAGCCTCCGGTGCCGTCACCCTTCGGGTCGCCGCCCTGAATCATAAAATCCTTTATAATTCTGTGAAAGGTAAGTCCGTTGTAAAATCCTTCGTTTACAAGCTTTAAAAAGTTTTCAACAGTTACGGGGGCTGTCGTTGCGTCAAGAAGTATCACAACCTTGCCGTAATCCTTCACGCTCATTTCAACGTAGCTTATATCTCTTCCCTTTGTTTTACGGCTTGATGCGTAAGCGCAAGCATCGTCAGAGCCGCATGAGGAAAAGCCTATAAGCGAAAACACACAAATAAGAAGTGCCGCAATTATTCTTCTAAGTTTCATTTTTATTCCTTTCAGAAAACATTATTATACATGTCTTGTAATAAACATTTCAACAGAACCATAGCCGGAAATTCCGCCCGACTTTGAAGCCGCGTCCGCGCGGCAAAGCTCAGACAGAGACTCGGAGAGTCTTTTCGTTCCGATTTTTTTTGCGGCTCCTATATAGAGCCTCGCCTTAAAGGGATGAAATTTCAGAATGGACTCAATATCCGCCGAGCCTTTTCCTTCGTCAAGAAGCAACGCCACAGAGGCAAGCTCGGAATATGTCCGCTCGAGCATCGCTATCACTGCCTGCGGCTCCACCCTTCTCTGCTTTAAGTCAGTGAGAGCAATAAAAGCCTTTTCGGTGTTTTTTTCAAGCACCGCGTTTGATAGCGCAAACGCATCGCATTCAACCGTTGAAGAAGCAACGGCATCAACGTCACTCGGTGTGACAGCCGACCTGCCGCCCGCCTTTACATAACAGCAAAGCTTTATGACCTCGTTATTTAATACTTCCATCGAGCGCCCCGACCTAAAAAGCAAAGCGTTAAGTGTGTTGACGTCAACCGCAACACCCTCGGCGTCAAAATGCTTTTTCAGCCATGCAAGAAGCTGGGCATCAGTAGATTTTGAAAAATTCAGAATTTCAAATCCCTTGCCGAGTCTTGATGCAAGGCGCGACGGCTTTTTCACCGTTCCCGCGTCAAATCCGTCAGAGGCGGGCATTATCGCAAAAATGGAGCACGGGTACTCTTCTTTAAGCTCAAAAAGCGATTCGAGCGCCGAGCGCTCACCTTCCTTCAATCCGTCAAGGTTTGCGAATTTCCACTCGATAAGCTTATAGTCGCTCATCATCGGAGGAGACTTTATAGCCTCTGCCACAGCCGAAAAATCAATATTCGCGCCGTCATATGACACGTGGTTGAAGAGGGCAAACGCCTCGTCTGCCACTATCGCGCGGCGCAGCTCACTCATATAATATTTTTTGAGGTAATCCTCTTCACCGCATATTATATACCAGCCTGAGAGATTACCGGATTTTATACGCCCTTTAAATTCGTTTAAATCCATTTACACCTCAAAGAGTTTCTATTTTCATTTTCACGGTCCTGTCTGCTCCGCCAATCCTCATGGAATAGAAAATATCAAGGCGGCCGCCGTCCCGTGTCATATTGTTACGTATTTTTTTTGTGTATATCTCTGTATCAAATGAATAAGGAGGCACCTCGTAGAGCGATTTGTGGCTCTCCCCTTCAACAAACTTCATGTCGCTTATAACTGAGCCCCTGCGCTTTACTCTTACCGAATTTTCGGTTATTATTATGTCAGAGATTACCTTACCGCTCTCAGTTTGTTCGCTATACATGATAACGATTTCGCCATCGCTGATTTTTAAAAATCCGTCCGGCATAATTTCCGTGCGCTCGGATTCACCCTCTGCAAGCCCTGTCGGAGATAAGCTTTCGATAACCGAGCTTATTCTGAATTTCTTTTCTTTAATTATTGCCATAACTTCCTATGCAAATAGGGCGACCGCTCGAAAAATGCCACGGCCGTCCCAAAATATTTATTTTTGCTTCTTACGTATATTATATTCACTGTGGGGATTAACAAGCTCACGCCAATTAAGGCTTCCGCTGTCAAGCGCAATAACAAGAGCCTCCGCAGTCGCAATGTTAGTTGCGAGAGGAACGTTGTGTACGTCGCAAAGCCGAAGCAGGTTAACCTCTCCGTCATAAACCGTATCAGAGGGGTCTATACTTCTGAAATAAAAAACCAAATCTATTTCATTATAAGAAACTCTTGATGCTATCTGTTCGGTTCCTCCCGAGGAGCCTGCAAGGAATGTCTCTATTTCAAGGCCTGTCGCATCGGAAATGTATTTGCCTGTTATATGTGTTGCGCAAAGGTGGTGACGCGCAAGTATTCCGCAATACGCAATGCAGAACTGCGCCATAAGCTCTTTTTTATTGTCGTCAGCTATTATAGCGATGTACATTAAACACCCTCCTCTTATAATTTTAAATATTCATGATAATATTTTAGCATAAAATATTGGTTTTGTCAATTGATTTTGGCTTTGGATTGTAATTTTTTTATAATAACAAATTTTAATTTTTTTATAAAAAACAGCGAATTTACCATTGCAAAAAAACGAAAAGTATTATATAATATCTATATGAAAAAATTTTCCTTATGGAAAGGACGTTAAATAGATGAAAAAGTTTAGAAAAATCGGCGTGCTAACCTCGGGCGGAGACGCTCCCGGAATGAACGCCGCTGTCAGAGCGGTTACGAGAACCGCAATTGCTCACGGAGTGGAGGTTATGGGAATCCACCGCGGATACTCGGGTCTTATTGACCGAGATATCACTCCATTCGGTTTAAGAGACGTATCTAACATAATAAACAAGGGCGGAACAGTTCTCTTTTCCGACAGATGCCTCGAAATGCTTACCGATGAGGGTCAAAAAAAGGCTATCGATACATGTAAAGCTCTTGAAATTGACGGAATAGTTGCAATTGGCGGAGACGGAACGTTCAGAGGAGCTGAGGCTCTCACCGCACTCGGCATTCCCTGCATCGGTATCCCCGGAACTATTGATAACGATATTACCTCGACCGATAATTCAATCGGATACGACACAGCAATGAACACCGTTATAGACCTTATAGATAAACTTCGCGACACCTGCGAATCCCACGCAAGGTGTAACGTAGTTGAGGTTATGGGCCGCGGAGCCGGCGATATTGCAATCAACACCGGTATTGCATCCGGCGCAACGAGCGTTGTTATTCCCGAAATTCCTCACAGCGACAGCGAAATCTGCAAAAAAATAGCGAAAGCAAAGGCAATCGGAAAACGCAATTTTATAGTTATCGTTTCCGAAGGAGTGGGCTCCGAATATGCTCCCGCTCTCGCAAAGAAAATTCAGGCCGAAACCTGCATTGAAACCAAGTTTGCCCGCCTTGCCCATGTTGTAAGAGGCGGCAGCCCCACTCTTCGCGACAGAACTCTTGCATCCGCGATGGGCGTATATGCGGTTGAGCAGCTTCTTCTCGGTAAATCGAACCTTGTTATATGCGAGCGTCACGGAGAAATCGTTGCTACCGATATTAACTTCGCCCTTACAGCAGATAAGCTTTATAAGGGTATGGAGGTTGCTCCCGAAGTGCTTGCATCCTTCACTAAAGAAGAGCTTGACAGCATGAAGGCTCTCGGCGACGAGCGCCACGCTGATTTACAGCGTCTTTACGACATAGCTGAAATAATAAATCTTTAAACTAAGGGAACGTCAGTTTTGTAATCTATCTAAAGGAAATGGACGAAGAGCTTTTAAAGCTTCTCGTCCTCTTTTATTTTTAAGCATCGAGTTAATAAAATATACAAATGCAATAATATAACTAATATTTTTTCAAATTTCCATCCTTTATTGACAAATCGGTAAAAACATGGTAAAATATACTCGTCACACTAATTGAATAGTTTTGTCACCAAAACGGGAAAATACTTTGGTAAAAAGTGTTTTCTCTCTTTTCTCATTCCGTTATTGGGGAGCAATTCGTGTGACAACAATTGAGGGGGAAGCATTTTTTCGGTGCGTTCCTTCTGAAGCGCACTTTTGTTTGCTGATAACAGTTATATATGAACAATGATATTCCAAAAAAGATAATAGATATTACAGGATAGAGCTTACACCCGGAGAGTCTGCCGTTTGTCTTGGCAACGTAGAGGAAGACTTTGAATGCTGTTGCGACGAGTGCGACTACTTTTTGCTTTGTTTTCCAGAATCCGATTCCAAAAGCAAAAGAATTAACGAAACAAAAATCCCACATATCCTACTGTGACAAAAGTACACAAAGCCACTTTTATAATTCACGGCTCAAAATTTCATTACTTACCTAACAGGACTCCCTTTACACAAGGGAGTTTTTTCATTAATCCTCACTTTTCAAAGGACTCAGCCGTAATTCTTACTCCGAGGGAAAAACCGTTCACAAAGGCTTCCTCTCGAAGCATGAGTTGAAGCTACATGTGTGTACTTTCAAGCTCATCTAAAACTTTATTTTCTTTCTCGCCAATTAATCCTTTTAGCCTGTCTCTCTTCTCTTCAAGATCGCAGTATAATCGTTTCTCTTCATATCCGCGTATAAAGTTATCGCTCCACGGTGATATTTTTCCGCTCCATAAATCAAATAATGTGTCTTTCATACAAAATCCTTTTTAACCGCTATATTAAGACTACAATGTCAATGCAGTCCTAAACAAATTATAACACATAAAATCAATTTTGACAATTGCCATTATAATGGCTATATTTTGGAACAGAATAAACTTAAATCAAAAAGCAGCCCGATACAGACTTTAATCGTCCGCACCGGAGCTTTGTTTTTTTAAAGTGTTGCCGCCATGACGGCTTTTATCGTGTGCATACGGTTTTCCGCTTCTTCGAAAACAACCGACCGGCTGCTTTCAAACACCTCGTCGGTAACCTCCATTGAAGTAATACCAAACTTTTCGCCAACCTCTTTTCCTATAACGGTATTAAGGTCGTGGAATGAAGGAAGGCAATGCATAAATATTGCGCCCTCGCCCGCGTTATCCATAATAGCTTTCGTTACTGCATAAGGCGAAAGGTCCTTTATTCTCTCTGCCCACACCTCTGTCGGCTCACCCATGGAAACCCACACGTCAGTACAGATTACGTCGGCATTTTTGGTTGCATTCATGGGGTTCGTGTCAAATTTAAGAGTTGCGCCCGTCTCTTTTGCCACCTTTTCGCACTCTGCGATAAGGGCTTTATCGGGAAAATATTTCTCGGGGGAGCAGGCTGTGAAATTCATTCCCATCTTCGCGCAGCCAACCATGAGCGAATTACCCATATTGTACCGTGCGTCACCCATATATACAAAATTTATTCCCTTAAGCTGACCGAACTTTTCCTTTATAGTAAGAAGGTCGGCAAGAATCTGCGTGGGGTGAAATTCGTTTGTAAGTCCGTTCCATACGGGAACAGAGGAATACTCTGCAAGCTCCTCTACTATCGACTGACCGAATCCGCGGTATTCAATTCCCTCATACATTCCGGCAAGAACGCGCGCGGTATCCGCAATCGATTCCTTTTTACCCATCTGCGAGCCCGTCGGTCCAAGATAGGTGACACCCATTCCGAGATCCCTTGCGGCAACCTCAAACGCGCAACGGGTACGGGTGCTGTCCTTCTCAAAAAGAAGAACAACGTTCTTTCCCTCGTGAAGCTTATGCGGTATTCCCGCCTTTTTCTTAGCCTTAAGCTCTGCGGCAAAATCAATAAGATATTCTATTTCCTCGGACGAAAAGTCAAGGAGCTTTAAAAAGTCTTTTCCTTTTAAATTTATCATAATATTCTCCCCGTCAAGTTACTGCTTATTTAAAAAGCTCTCAACGTACAAAATCTGATTATTTACACTCTCATATCCCGTGGAGCCGTCCGAAATGCGTTTTCTCACGCAGGTCTCAAGCGAAATTTCCTCATAAAGATCGTTATCAAACATATCGGTGTGCTTCTTGTAATCGGCAAGAAGCATTTCGTCAAGAGTGATATTTTTGCTTATACATTCCGCTACTATTGAGCCAACAATCTTATACGCGCTTCTGAAGGGCATACCCTTTTTCGTCAGATAATCGGCAAGGTCGGTTGCGTTTATAAAGCCCTTCTTCGATGCGTTATACATATTTTCTTTAAGCGGCTTCATGGTTTCAATCATCGGAATAAACACCTCAAGGCATTTTCCAACAGTCTCAACCGCATCAAATATGGCTTCCTTATCCTCCTGCATATCTTTATTATAAGCAAGCGGAAGTCCTTTTAGCACAGTTAGAGTCGCCATAAGGTCACCGTATACTCTGCCGGTTTTTCCTCTGACAAGCTCTGCCATATCGGGATTCTTCTTCTGCGGCATTATAGTCGAGCCGGTGGTGTACGCATCGTCAAGCTCAACGAATTTAAATTCCCAGCTTGCCCAGAGGATTATCTCCTCGGAAAATCTTGAAAGATGCATCATTATAAGCGAAAACGCAGCTTCAAGCTCAACGCAATAATCTCTGTCAGAAACACCGTCAATAGAATTTTCGCATATTCCGTCAAAGCCAAGATTTTCGGCAACCATCCGTCTGTCCGTTGGGTAAGTCGTTCCGGCAAGGGCGCAAGATCCGAGCGGAGAATAATTCATCCTTGAAACAGCATCGTCAAGCCTCGTTACGTCACGCATGAACATCATGGTATACGCAAGAAGATGCTGAGCAAAAGTTATCGGCTGCGCTCTTTGAAGGTGAGTATACCCCGGCATGATGGCGTCGGTATTCTCCTTGGCTTTTTCCTTAAGCACAGAAATAAGCTCTATAAGCATCTCTCTTATTTTCGCGGTCTCATCGCGCATATAAAGCCTTAGGTCAAGGGCAACCTGATCATTTCTGCTTCTTGCCGTATGAAGCTTTTTACCCGAATCGCCTATACGGCGGGTAAGCTCGGCTTCAACGAACATATGAATATCCTCAGCGCTCTCGTCAAACGGGAGCTTTCCGCTTTCAATATCGGAAAGAACAGAGGCGAGTCCCTCTCTTATCTCCTCGTATTCCGCCGCAGTGATGATTCCCTTTGCAGAAAGCATAAGAGCGTGCTCCATTGAGCCCTTTATGTCCTGACGGTACATCTTTTTATCAAAATGAATAGAAGAATTAAAATCGTCCGCGACGGTGCTTACCGCGCCGTCCGTACGTCCTGCCCACATTTTTTCCATAACTTGTCTTTCTCGGTTAATTACTTTTTGTTGTTTTTAGCGTTTACCTGCGCCTGAACCTTGATGGGAAGACCGAAGAGGTTGATAAATCCTGCGGAATCCGCCTGATTATATACGTTATCCTCACCGAAGGTTGCAAGCTCCTCTGAGTAAAGAGCATAGTCGCTCTTAACACCCGCCTTTATGATGTTGCCCTTGTAGAGCTTGAGTCTTACCTTACCGGTAACGTTCTCCTGAGTCTTATCAACGAAAGCCGAAAGAGCCTCGCGAAGAGGGGTAAACCACTGACCGTTATAAACGAGGTCGGCAAACGTGATTGCAAGCTCGCTCTTTTTATGAGCAGTCATTTTGTCAAGAGTAAGAGTTTCAAGATAGTTGTGAGCGAAATAAAGAATTGCTCCGCCGGGAGTTTCATAAACGCCGCGGCACTTCATACCTACGAGACGGTTTTCAACTATGTCAAGAAGTCCGATACCGTTCTCACCGCCAAGCTTGTTAAGAGCAAGAATAATAGCCTTTGCGCTCATCTTTTCGTCGTTAAGAGCTACGGGAATACCCTTTTCAAAATCAAGAGTGATGTAGGTGGGCTTATCGGGAGCAGTTATGGGAGATACGCCCATCTCAAGGAAGCCGGGCTTATCGTAAAGCGGCTCGTTCCAAGCATCCTCAAGATCAAGTCCCTCGTGGGAAAGGTGCCAGAGGTTCTTATCCTTCGAATAGTTGGTCTCGCGGTTTATCTTAAGGGGAATGTTATGCGCCTCGGCATAATC
>JAZSGJ010000018.1:0-30699 GCA_045532675.1 Eubacteriales bacterium
CGTTTGAAAAGGGAAGTATTACCGAAGATGCTTTTGTTGTTCCGATAATATCTTCTTCGGATTCATTAAAAAGATAAGGCGCTGTTTTGTAAGTTGACGTAGTAAGTATTTGCGTTTTTTGTTTTGCTAAATCTACAAGATCTTTGCTTGTATATACGTATAACGTATTTTCAATGTAATAACATTCTGAAATTTTTGAAATATCAAGATCGATTTTTGAAGTGTCCCAAACGCTGTACTTCACAATATCATCGTTACCGTATGAAACAACCATTCCTCCAAAAAAGTTTGAGGATGATGAAATAAACGCGCGGGTTGGAGCAAGTGACCCTACCTTCCAAAGCGTGCTGGAGTTTGTTGTATAAGAGAGAATACGCGAACTTCCGTTTTCTATAGGAAACTCGAGAGTAAGGTCTGAATCTGATATACCGTAAAGCGGCATTGCTGGATTAAGAACAAAGCCTACAGGGGTTGTAAATGCAACTTCTTCGGGTACTTCAAGTCCTGTTATCGGACTTTTATATTTTGGAAGTTCAATTACAGGTTTATCGGGAATTTCGTTTTCGTTGGGATTTTCTGTAGAATCTCCGCCGGGATTATTGTCTGAATTATTATCCGACGGCGGAGTAATCCCGTCTGTATTTTCATCGGTTTTATCGGTTGAATCGCCGATTTCACCGCTATCCGGGTCATCATTGGTGGATTGCCATCCGTTAGCCGCAAAGCCAACTGTACAAATTAAAAGAATGGCAATCAGAATAAAAGAGACCAGCCTTTGAAGGCTGTTCATTTTAGACGATTTCATTTTTTACCTCCTTGCGTATTGAGTTTCGCATCAACACGCACGCTGACAATCATTTGTCTTACTTATTATATCTTTCAAGCCAAGCGTCTGCGGTTTCAAGCGCATCTGTAAGGCTTTTCAAAATGGTTTGCTTTTCGGGAATTTTTGCATCCTTAGCCATAAGCTGAACCATAATTGTGACAGGAACTTCAGTTCCGTTTGATGCAGGCTTTTCAGCCATTATCATCATAAAAACATGATATTTTTCTGACAAATCACCGTAGTAAATATCACTGTCTTTACGTACAAGCGGTCTTCCTTTGTATTCAATGAATTCCGCTGAATCAACGCCGTTTGCGTTTAACATAAGCATAACTCCTTTCGCTTTATTTGAAATTGACGGCTTGCTTGTCCAGTTTCGTATATTATGATATCAAAGTATTTGACATATGTAAATAGCTTCGACAAAAGACGATACTGTTAAGATATCGACCTATTTTAATATAAACGGAGTGGTTTTAAGCGATATGTTTCCCTGAGTTGCTTTAGGCTTCGTCAGTTGAAAAACCGAGTCTGCCTTGTCATTTAGTTCTTTTTGTATCTTTGCTGTATTAGGCAAAAAGTCATAAGATGAGGGCTTTGTGACAATAGGGAAATCCGTCTTTTTCTTTACGTCTTTCAGGATGGATTTGCCGACGTTATCCATAGCGAGAACCTGGGTATAATGAGGCAGCATTTTTACTTCGGAGGAGGTAACGCCAAAGAACGAATACCACATTGCACGTCTGATTCTCGCAGAGGTGTATTTTTTTGTGTCGGCAATTTCTGTTAAATTTGATATTGTGGATGCTTCAAAGCTTGCGTTTTGTAAGCGGTTATATAAACCTCCGTCGGCATCGTGTATTTTATTAGCCTCAGGAGAATTTAAACGAAAATGAGAAATTACAGCAGAGGATAATTTATCCTCAATGCAAGGTGTTTCTTTATTTTTATAAGCAATCAAAAGTGCGTTTTTTGCATTAATTGGAGTATATTTAATGGCAGATTTGAAATCAGACAACATCAAGCCTCGTATTGCCGTAGCGCTTTGATGAGCTACGTCGGCTATTTTATTTTCAGAATAATCAGATCCGACTCTTTTTACTGTATGCACGTCAATATGTGCACCCAAATTAAATATAGCTTTTATATATTCTATTGCAAGTATATTGTTTGGTGTAAAATAGTTGGAATTTATTTCTACGTTAAAAGTTAATTTATAAGCTTTTTCACAAAGAGCGGGATAACCGATATTTTTATTACTGTTAGAATTAATCAAATCCGATAAATTATCAAGATAAGGCTTTGATTGCATATTTTTTGCAATCTGTTTTATTTCATTTATATCTCCGAGTTCACTTCCAAATGACAGAATATCAACAACGCCAATCATTGATGCAATATATACTCCGCTTCTTGCAAAAAATTCGGCACTTGAGCATGAAAACGGAAAGGGAAGTTCTAAAACAAGATTTACTCCGCATCTCACAGCACATTCAGCTCTTTTTGATTTGTCAATAATAGCAATATTGCCGCGCTGTGTATAGTTACCGCTCATAATAGCTATAATTCGTGTGTCTTGACCGAAAATTTCTCTTATTTTATTAATTTGATATTCGTGTCCCGTATGAAAAGGATTGTATTCAGCTATAATTGCAACTGTTTTCATAAAAGGACCTCCAAAATTCTAATAAAATTACATTTCGGTGTTGATAATTTAATTTGTTTGTTGTATAATAGTATAGTAAACTAAAATTAAATGACAAAAAGGAGATAAAAATGAAAGTTTTAGTTGTTAATGCAGGTTCAAGTTCTCTTAAATACCAGCTTTTCAATACTGACACAGGTTCAGTACTTGCAAAGGGTAATTGCGAGAGAATAGGAATCGCAGGTTCAAAAATCACTCACAAGACAAGCGGTAAGGATGAGTACACAAAGGAAACCGATCTCGCAAATCATTCAGAGGCAATTCAGCTTGTAGTTGACACGCTTCTTGATGCAAACGTTGGTTGCATTAAGACACCTGAAGAAATCGAGGCTATAGGACACAGAGTTGTCCATGGCGGTCCGTTCTTTTCAGAATCAATGCTTGTTACCGACGAGGTAATGGCTGTTCTTGAAAAGTGCGTTGCGTACGCTCCTCTTCATACTCCCGCACATATTATGGGTATCAAGGGATGCACCGCAGTTATGCCTAATACGCCTCAGGTTCTTGTATTTGATACTGCTTTCCATCAGACAATGTCGAAGGAAGTATATATGTACGGCGTTACATACGATATGTACGAAGAGTACGGAGTACGCAGATACGGCGCTCACGGAACATCTCACAGATACGTTAGCGGCGAGATGGTCAAGCTTATGGGCGGAAGCGCTGAAGGTAAAAAGCTTGTTACATGCCATATTGGAAACGGCTCGTCCATTACTGCTGTAAAAGACGGCAAGTGCTTTGATACTTCGATGGGCTTTACTCCTCTTGATGGTATAATGATGGGTACAAGATGCGGAGCTATTGACCCTGCAATCGTTCCTTTCATTATGGAGAAGAAGAACTTCACTCCCAAGGAAATGGATACTTATATGAATAAGCAGTGCGGCCTTCTCGGTATAAGCGGTGTAAGCTCCGATTCACGTGACCTTGAAAAGGCAATGAATGAGGGCAACGAAAGGGCAGCTCTTACTTACGATATGCTTTGCTATCAGATAAAGAAATTTATCGGTGCATATTCCGCATCCATGGGCGGACTTGACGGTATCGTATTTACTGCGGGTATCGGTGAGCACTCTCCGTTCATTCGTGAAAAGGTGCTTTCCGGTCTTGAATATCTTGGCGTAAAGCTTGATAAAGAAAGAAATAATTTCGGTCATTCGGGAGAGCCTGTTAAGATTTCAGCAGACGATTCTCGCGTTGTAGTTTACATGATTCCCACAAACGAGGAGCTTGTAATTGCAGCAGATACCGAAAAAATTGTAAAAGCACTTTAATTTAATAATTGTTTTTGGGGTGTTGACTTGGCAACACCCCTTTTATTGCCTTAAATATTTTAGCATAAAAAACAAAGTATGTCAAGCAATACGTAAGTTTATATTATTTTTTGAGCTTGTTTGTAAATTCAAGAGCCTTGGAAACTAAAATATCTCCGGCTTCAGGAACGTGACAGCTGTGATAGCAAAGGGAAGTTTCATAAAGATTGTCACGCTTTTCGTAAAAGGCTTAAATGACGGAATATATCTGCAGTATGAGTTGCAGTTTTCGATTACAAACGTATGTTTAAAAGGAGAATCTTTTTTAAGCGTCTGCCATAGGTCATATAATAACTTTTTTGTTAAGGCTGGGATTTTCGGTGTTTATATCTCCCACAGCTCCTGTAAGAAGCAGACTCACAAAAGCATTTCTGTAATTAGCCTTTAGCTTCTTGGAAAGAATAGACTGATAATCTCCGCAATATCCAACTTCAAATCCGTCTGAAACATAATAATAACTTATTTAGCGAAAGAAGTCAATAAAATTTCAAAAATATTATAAAATGTTTAAAAAAAAATGTCAGATTTGGTAAAACCGAAACAGATTTACGTGAAATTAAACCTCATCAAATAGCAACAAAATATCATTAATGATTTCTTGTGTCAATATATTTAAAGATGTAAAATCCATGGTAGGCGTATATATTTCCTCAAGTGAAAAATGTGCATCCGAAGCCTTTTTAAATTCATCAACTGCAAAACAAAGAAATCTATTCGTCTTTTCTTCGAAATTTAAAAGCAAATCGTAATAATCTTTTAATGCATTTTTATCTAAAAATTCATTTGTGTTTATCTCATTTTCACAAATTGTATTTGTATCTATAAGAACATTAATATCTTTCACGTATATAGCCTCGGTAAGCTTATCGGAATATGGGGAAGGGAAAATATAAATATCCGCATTTTTTCTTGTCAATTGATCTTTAAGACAGTTCATGAATATATATTGTGAAGTAAATTTGCCGGTAACGGAAATATGCTTGCAAAGCGTTGGAATTTCAGAGTTTAATCTTTTGTATCCGTATTTACTGAAAGAAGAAATTAATCGTTTTGTATTATTTCTGCCTTTGTTTATTGTTTCAAATTCGGTAATTTTATTTATTTTACGCATTGCATTTGTATAGTCAAACAGGCTTGATGATATAGAATGATTTTCATCGAAAAGGTATCCTGCGTGTTTTAGATATTTATATGCTTTTTCATATGCAATCCGTTTTTTTTGGTTAAGTGTTTCTATTTCTTTTCGTTGCTTTATCAGAGAATTTCTATCCCACGTTTTGCCGAGATTAACAATTTCATCTACAGCTCCTGGTATTTTTGCGTCGGTTTCATGAGGAGCTGTTCCATCTAAAATTGCGATTTTTTTGTTTTTAGCGTATATTATAACACCGTCAAGTGAATTAGGGTCGGATGAACAATATATTTTATCTACTTTAAATTCACTTTCTCCAAAAAATGATGCAATTTTTTTCATCAAACTGCTTTTGCCGGTTCCGGGACCGCCTTTAAGCACGTATATTCTTGTAAATTCTTTAGGTAAAAAGATTCTATTAAAGTAACTAACAAAACCTGAAAAACCATTAGCTGCTCCGAAGTAAGAGTTAAATATGTTTTCCATAAAAATCTCCTGACAAAAAATATTCTAATTTATAATATTCTAATTTAGTAAATAATGATAACATGAACTTGACTTTTTACTATCTGTTGGTGTATAATATTGTATAATAACAAAATATGGGGGTGTTTTTTTGAAAATAATAGGGTTGTGCGGCGGTAGCGGAAGTGGTAAAGGCACAGTAGCCGAGTTGCTTTCTTTATATGGAATAGTGTCAATTGATACCGATGCAGTTTATCATGAAATTACATCCCACACGTCTCCGTGTCTTGATGAAATCATGGAAGCGTTTGGCAAAAGTGTTATTAACCCCGATGGTTCGTTAAACAGGAAAGCACTTGCTAAAATCGTTTTTAGCGGTGAAGATTCGATGATTAAGAGGTCTTTGTTAAACAAAATTTCGCATAAGCACGTATGGGACAAGACGAAAGAAATAATTTCAGATTTAAAAATGAGCGGTGCGGAATTTGTTATAATTGATGCTCCATTGCTTTTTGAATCGGGCTTTAATAAGGAGTGTGACATCGTAATTGCTGTAACGGCCGATATAGACATCCGTATACAGAGAATTATTAAAAGAGACAGTATCGACAAAAATGCGGCAACTTTGAGAATCAAATCTCAACTTCCCGATAATTATCTTATTGATAATTCGGATTTTCACATAGAAAACAGCGGTTCTTATGAGAAGCTTGAGAAACAGATAAAAAATCTTGTAAAACAACTTGAATTAATAAAATGAGGTGAAAATAAATGGCAGAAAAGACAATTGGAAAAGAAATGCTTGAGAAGCTTTCATACACGAAAAAGAACGTTTTCGAGTGTACGACAAGCGATAAAGTTAAAGAAATATTCGATTATTCTAAAGGATATATGAATTATCTTGATAATTCCAAAACAGAGCGTGAAGCAACAGTGTCATCAATAAAAATTCTTGAAGAAGCAGGTTTTTCGGAATACAAATTCGGTGATAAAATTTCTGTAGGAGATAAGAAATATCTTAATCATCACGGAAAGAGTCTTATTGCATTCAAGATAGGTGAAGAGGATATTGAAAAGGACGGATTGCGTCTTATTGCCGCACATATTGATTCACCAAGAATTGATCTTAAGCAGGTGCCTGTATACGAAGATTCGGGAATGGGATTTTTCAAGACTCATTATTACGGCGGTGTTAAAAAGTATCAGTGGACAGCTATTCCGCTTGCACTTCACGGTGTAATGGTAAAAGCAGACGGTGAAAAAGTTGATGTTGTTATCGGAGAATCTGACGAAGACCCTGTATTTTATATTAATGATCTTCTTCCGCATCTCGGTCAGCGTCAGGCTCAAGAGCCGTTAGGAACAGCTATTGGCGGAGAAACACTTAACATACTTGTTGGTGGACTTCCTTATGCAGATGATGAAGTGAGTGAAAAGATAAAGCTTACTGTTCTTTCTATTCTTAATGAAAAGTACGGTGTTTGCGAAGAGGATTTTCTTAGTGCTGAGCTTTCAATTGTACCCGCGTTTAAAGCTCGTGATATAGGATTTGACAGAGCACTTATCGGTTCATACGGTCATGATGACAGAGTTTGTGCATATCCTGCAATTACAGCCCTAGTTAATAACGCTGACACAAAGCATACGGTTTTGGTTATTCTTGCTGACAAGGAAGAGGTCGGCTCTGATGGAATTACGGGTATGCAGTCTGATTTTCTCATTGATATTATGGATGAAATATCTTCTAATCTTGGTAAAAACAGAATAGTTGTGAGAGGCAAGTCAAAATGCTTAAGTGCAGATGTTACGGCTGCTTATGACCCCAATTTCCCGGACGTTTACGAAAAAAAGAACAGTGCGCATATTTCATGCGGAACGGCTATGTGTAAGTTTACAGGTTCAAGAGGAAAAAGCGGCACAAATGATGCTTCAGCTGAATTTGTTGGCTATATTAGGCGTTTGCTCAACGAAAATTCGGTAATCTGGCAAACGTGCGAGCTTGGAAAAGTTGATGTTGGCGGTGGCGGAACCGTTGCCAAATATATCGCTAATCACAATATAGAAACGGTGGATATAGGCGTTCCTGTTATTTCTATGCATGCGCCTTACGAGGTTGTTTCAAAAGCAGACGTTTATTCAACTTATGAGGCATTCTGCGCATTTGTTAAATAGTATTTTCTCAAAAGTTTGATATTTTGAGAAAGGATAAAAACAATGTTTAATAAGTTAGCTAAAGCAGATGATAGATTCAGAGAAATAGAGCAGTTAATTACACTGCCTCATATAGTTTCGGATAATAAAGAGTATTCCCGTTTAATGAAGGAATATAAAAGTCTTATTCCTGTAATTAATAAATACCGCGAGTACAGAATTGAAGAAAAGCAAATGATAGAATCCGATGAAATGATGCGTGATTCTTCGCTTGAGCCCGAGTTTCGCGAGTTGGCAGAGGATGATTTTAAGCTTCACAGAGATAACTGCGAGATTTTGAAGGGAGAATTACAGATACTTCTTATACCACGCGATCCTAACGATTCAAGAAATGTTATCATTGAAATTCGTCAGGGCGCAGGCGGTGAGGAAGCTGCTTTGTTTGCGGCAGATCTTTACCGCATGTACTCAATGTATGCAGCGTCAAAAGGATTCAAGACAGAAACGGTGACGCTTAACGCAACAGAGCTTGGCGGTATCAAAGAAGTTAATTTTATGGTAATAGGTGACGGTGCGTACTCAAGATTTAAGTTTGAAAGCGGAGTTCACAGAGTTCAGCGCATACCCGTAACCGAATCGAACGGCAGAATACAGACGTCAACTGTAACAGTCGCTGTCTTGCCTGAGGCGGAGGATGTCGAGGTTGAAGTTAATCCCGCAGATATAAAAATCGAATCCTGCAAATCAAGCGGTGCGGGCGGTCAGCACATAAACAAGACCGAATCAGCAGTGAGACTTACTCATAAGCCGAGTGGAATCGTTATCGAATGTGACCAAGAAAGAAGTCAGCTTCAGAACAAAGAAAAGGCTTTGAAGATACTTTATACAAAGCTTTATGACATTAAGCAACGTGAACAGGATGAAAAAATTGCTTCAACAAGAAAAAGTCAAGTAGGAAGCGGTGACAGAAGCGAAAAAATAAGAACTTATAACTTCCCACAATCACGTATAACCGACCATAGAATTAATAAAACGTTATTTTCGCTTGACGCGTTTCTTGACGGCGATATAGATTCGCTTATAACCGATCTTATAGCGCAAGATACAGCCGAACGCTTAAGGGGTGTGAAGTCTTAAATGATTACAGAAATAATTAGGCTTTCTTTGGACGATTCGGATTTTGATTACAAAATAAATATAGCAGCTGAGGTTATACAACGCGGCGGACTCGTTGTTTTTCCTACAGAAACAGTTTACGGTCTCGGTGCAGATGGCACGAACGCGATTGCGGCAAAAAAAATCTTTGAGGCAAAGGGAAGACCATCGGACAATCCGTTAATTATTCATATATCAGAACCGATGGACGCTGAGAAATATACCTACACAAACGACATATATTATGAGCTTGCCGAAAAGTTTATGCCGGGACCTTTGACTGTGATTTTGCCTTCAAAGGAATCTATACCTAAAGAAACGAGAGGCGGACTTAATACAGTTGCGGTAAGATGTCCTGAAAACCGGATTGCGAGAGCGCTTATTTCGGCATCAGGCAAACCGATAGCAGCTCCGTCTGCAAATTTGTCCGGAGCGCCGTCACCGACAAATGCTCAGCACGTAATAGATGATATGTGCGGAAGGGTTGACGTTATAATTGATGGCGGCTCATCGGATTTTGGACTTGAATCAACAATTGTTAAAATTGAAAATGATAATAGCATCACGCTTTTGCGTCCCGGAAAAATTACTGTGGAAGATTTGTCAGCGGTGTGCGGAAAAGTAAACGTAGCCGATGCAGTAACAGACAAGCTTAAAGATGGCGAGGTTGCTTTGTCTCCCGGAATGAAATACAGACATTATGCACCCAAAGCACCGCTTACGCTTCTTGACGGTGATAAAGAGTCTGTATCCTCGTATATATCAAAGCGCGGTGAAGGTAAAATAGCTATAATCGCGTATGAAGACGATTTACAGTACTTTAAGAACGAAATTTCGTATGCCTTTTGTTACTCGTTTGGTAAAAAAGAAAATGAAAAAGAGCAGGCGCATAATCTTTTTAATATTCTTCGTGAAGCGGATAAAGAGAATTTTGAACAAATATACGCTCCATTACCGAGAAAGTATGGGGTAGGACTTGCTTTGTATAATAGAATGATTCGCGCGGCAGCGCATAAAATTGTTAAACTTTAAGAACTTAAGATTTATGAAAACAGAAGGATAGGTTGTATTAAATGGCAAAGAAGAAAAAACAAGACGTCAAGGATTTAAAATTGAATGAAAGCGTAGCAACTTTGCAGCCTATAACGGAAACTCTTGAAAAAAACTATATGCCTTATGCAATGAGCGCAATTCTTTCGAGAGCCATTCCCGAGATAGATGGTTTTAAACCTTCGCACAGAAAGCTGCTTTATACAATGTATAAAATGGGACTTCTTAAAGGGCAGAAGATAAAAAGCGCTAATATTGTAGGCCAGACGATGCAACTTAATCCTCACGGTGATTCGTCTATTTACGAGACGATGGTAAGACTGACAAGAGGAAACGAGGCATTATTACATCCTTTTATTGATTCCAAGGGCTCTTTCGGAAAGCAGTATTCAAGAGATATGGCTTATGCCGCATCGCGATATACTGAAGCAAAGCTTGATCCGTTTTGTAACGAGCTGTTTTCGGGAATTGATAAGGATGCCGTTGATTTCGTTTCAAACTACGATAACACAACGACAGAGCCTGTTTTGTTGCCCACAACATTTCCCAATATACTGGTTTCTCCAAATCTTGGTATTGCGGTTGGTATGGCATGCTCTATATGCTCGTTTAACCTTGCTGAAATTTGTGATGCAACCATTGCGCTTCTTAAAAATCCTAACACAAGTGTTGATAGGATTCTTGATATAGTAAAAGCTCCGGATTTTCCCGGCGGTGCTGAAATAATATATGACAGAGAGCAGATGCGTAAGATTTACGAGACGGGAAACGGAAGCTTTAAAATGCGCTCGAAATATGAATACATTAAAAAGGATAACTGTATTGATATCCTTGAGATTCCGTACTCCTCTTGCATTGAAAGCATAATGAAAAAATCCACCGAGATGATAAAGGTTGGAAAGCTACGCGAGGTTGTTGACGTTCGTGATGCTATTGATCTTAACGGATTTAAACTTACCTTTGATTTGAAAAAGGATGCAAACCCCGAGCTCGTTATGCAAAAGCTTTTTGCCGCAACCGATCTTGAAAATAACTTTGACTGTAATTTTAATATTATAGTTGAAGGAACTCCTATGCAGCTTGGGGTGAGAGAAATACTTAATGAGTGGATCAAATTCAGAGTTAAATGCGTAACCCGTGAATTTACATTTGATCTCGGCAAAAAAGAACATAAGCTTGAATTGCTTCTCGGTCTTGCGGCTATACTTCTTGATATAGATAAGGCTATTAAAATAATTCGCAACACAGAAAAAGAAGAGGACGTTGTTCCGAATCTTGCTGCGGCGTTTAATCTTAGCAAAGCACAGGCTGAATATGTTGCAGAAATAAAGCTTCGTAATATAAACCGCGAATATATCCTTAACAGGGTTCAAGAGATTGAAGGGCTTAAAAAGGATATAGCGGATATAAAAGAGACACTTCGGGACGAGCTTAAGCTAAAGCAGCATATAATATCAACTCTTCAGACGATAAAGAAAACATATGGTGCACCCAGAAGAACAGCCATCATTGAAAAGACGGAGGTTGCTGCTCCAACAAAAGAGGACATTTTCTTTGAGAACTATAATTGCCGTCTTGTTCTTACAAGAGGAGGTTATTTTAAAAAGCTTTCCGTTCAGTCAGTAAGAGCGTTGGAAGAGCATAAACTTAAGGAAGGCGATTTTATTATTTACGAGGAAGATACCGATAACCGCGGAGATATTCTGTTTTTTACAGATAAGGCGCAGATATACAGAGCGAGAGTCGCTGATTTTGATCTTTGCAAATCATCCCACATGGGCGATTATGTTCCAATGAAGCTTTCTATGGAAGATGATGAACATGTTGTCGGATGTAAGATGGTTTACGATATAGTGCCTGAGCATCACGTTGTTTATATTTTTGAAAATGGCAAGGGACTAAGAGTTGCAATGAAGGCATATGAGTCAAAGTCTCGCAGGAAAAAGATTACCGGAGCGTGCTCAAATGATTCTCCGCTTGTCGGAGCAATATACGAAGCAGACAAGCCTAAACAAATATTTATCAAAAGCAACGGCGGAAAGGGAATGCTTATCAAGACGAGTCTCATTCCCGAAAAAGCAACGAGAACTGCTTCCGGAGTTCAGATAATGCAGCTGCCAAAGAAGGGCGGTAAGATAGAGCTTGTTACGGAGCGTATTAGTGATATGGGTGATGATGCTCAAAAATGCAGAAAACTTGCAATTCCTTCGACCGGAGTTTCTATATCACAGTTGGAATTTAAATTTTAAACATAAAAAAACGGCGATTTTATTGCCGTTTTTTTATGTTAACACAGGGCAGAAGTTATTAAACTAAAGTTTCAAATTTATAACCTACGCCCCATACAGTTTTTAAAACCCACTTATCCGAAACGCCTTCAAGTTTTTCGCGAAGTCTTTTTACGTGTACATCAACAGTTCTTGAATCGCCAAGATAGTCAAATCCCCAAACCTTGTCAAGTAACTGATCGCGTGTGAAAACTCTGTTGCAATTTGATGCAAGAAAATAGAGAAGTTCTAGCTCTTTAGGTGGAATATCGATTGCCTTTCCGTTTATTTTGAGCTCGTATTTTTGTAAGCTTATTTCTATATTTTCAAATTTAACTACTTCATCATCACTTGTTTTTGTATGTGCGTTGTAACGTCTTAGGACTGCTTTGATTCTGGCAGAGAGCTCCTTCATATCAAATGGTTTTACGATGAAATCATCAGCACCGAGCTCAAGTCCGAGAACCTTATCAAATACATCGCCTTTGGCTGTAATCATAATAACAGGCTTTGGTGACATTTCGCGGATTTCGCGGCATACCTGCCAACCGTCCTTTTTGGGCATCATTATGTCAAGAAGTACAAGGTCGGGCTCATATATCTTGAAAAGCTGTATGCCTTCCATGCCGTCATTTGCGGTTTTTACTTGATATCCTTCATTTTCAAAATAAAGCTTCAACATGTCACATATATTAGAGTCATCATCAACTACGAGAAGTTTAGTGTCCATTTTTCTATCTCCTTTAATTTAAAATGTTAACTTTGTTAAAAATATTAAAATCTTAACAATTTAATTATACATAACATATATGTAGTTGTCAAGAACAAATTATGAATTTTTTGATTTTTATGGAAAAAAGTTCTATTTTCTTGTTTGACAAAATTCTTTTTTTATGATATACTGCGTATATATAGGGAAGAATGTGAGTAAATTTATGCCGATAAAAATAGTAAGAAACGATATAACAAAAATGAAGGTGGACGCCATTGTCAATGCTGCTAACGAGTCGCTCTTGGGCGGCGGAGGTGTTGACGGTGCGATTCACCGTGCCGCAGGTTCGGGACTTCTCGCAGAGTGCAGAACGCTTGGAGGTTGCAAGACGGGTAAGGCGAAGCTCACGGGCGGTTATAATCTGCCTGCCAAGTACGTAATACATACCGTCGGTCCAATCTATAACGATGGTAAGCACGGGGAAAAGATGTTGCTTGAATCCTGCTATCGCGAGTCTTTGGCTCTTGCGAAAGAGAATCAATGCGAAACTGTGGCATTCCCGCTTATATCTTCGGGCGTGTACGGATACCCCAAAGATCAAGCGTTAAAGGTCGCTATCGACGTTATCGGTGACTTTCTTCTTGAAAACGAAATGACCGTCTATATCGTCATATTCGACAAGGCTGCATATAAGATCAGTGAGAAGCTGTTCTCGGACATTGCCGAATACATCGACGACAATTACGTGGACGAGCGTACCGATTACAGCCGTGAGTGTATTCGTATGAATGTACTTCCTTCGATGGCTCAGCAAAAAAGACAAAAGAAATCAGACGATGATTTCCTTGAAATGTGCGATTGCAAGGCTATGCTGGCAGAGGACGATCTTGATGCGAAGCTAAAGCAGATTGACGAGAGCTTTTCGCAGATGCTTTTGCGTAAGATCGATGAAAAAGGCATGACCGATGCCGAGTGCTACAAAAAGGCGAACATTGACCGCAAACTGTTCTCCAAAATCCGCAGCGATGTTCATTATAAGCCGAGCAAACCTACCGCGCTCGCGTTTGCAATTTCCTTGGAGCTTTCTCTCGCAGAAACCGAAGATATGCTCCGCAAGGCAGGGTTCGCGCTATCGCATAGCAATAAGTTCGATATTATAATCGAGTACTTTATCAGTAAGGGCAATTACAATGTTTTTGAGATAAATGAAGCATTGTTTGCTTTTGATCAGAGCTTGCTTGGGGCATAACTTTATGTTGTTTTATACCGAAGTATGCTTATTTCCCTATGAGGTTCCAAATAATGACTCTACATGCATCTCATTTCCGGATGTATTAACAAATGCGTTGAGTGTCATTATCCTTTATTACAATCCTCAGATTATGGAGATCTTTTATCTCAAAATTTCAAGAAAATTGTTGCGTTGTTTCGTTCACATACTACCTGTATTTGTTTTTTTGGCGAAGGCAAAAACACGGAAGAAGAACATGATGAATTTCGGGCTATGGTTGCTTATTCTAAGCAGCAAGAATTAAAGACTTGTTTATATTGTGGGAGAGATACAACGATAGAACCTTGGATGGATATCTTTGATTATGTTAAGATAGGTAGTTTTCAAGTAGCTCACGGCGGATTAGATTCTCCCTTGACTAATCAGAAGATGTTCGAAAAAACTATCACTGGATATTTAGACATTACATATAAATTCAGAAAATAAGAAAGGAATATCAGTAATGTTAAAATTTATATGTTACCCCCAATGCACCACTTGCCAAAAGGCGAGAAAGTGGCTCGACGATAATCAAATAGAGTATGAATTTAAAGATATTAAGATTGACAATCCTACGCTTGATGAATTGACAGAATGGTATAAGATTAGCGGATTGCCTCTCAAAAAATTCTTTAACACAAGTGGTCTGCTTTATAAATCTCTCGACCTCAAAAATAAACTTCCCACTATGACAGAGGACGAAATGTTGAAATTTCTCGCCACAGACGGTATGCTTGTTAAGCGTCCGTTACTTATAGAAGATGACTTTGTCCTTGTTGGGTTTAAGGAAGGCAATTGGAGCGCCAAAGTAATTAAATAATGTCGCATACGAAGCGACCAAACCTCTCTTTGTGAGTGCTATAATGAAGGCACAACAACACAAAGGGAGGTTTTCTATTATGAAAAACAACATTACTGAACTCGTATTTATTTTGGACAGAAGCGGATCTATGGCAGGGCTCGAGAGCGATACTATCGGCGGCTTCAATTCTATGATTGAAAAGCAGAAGAAGCAGGATGGCGGTTGCTACGTTTCCACGGTTCTTTTCGATGACGAAAGTGAGGTTTTACACGACCGCGTGAAGCTCGGAGATATTCCTAAGATGACCGACAAGGACTATACCGTTCGAGGTTGCACGGCGCTTATCGATGCCATCGGAGGAGCTATTCATAACATCGGAAACATTCATAAGTACGCTCGTAACGAAGACGTGCCGGAGCATACAATGTTCGTTATTACAACGGACGGACAGGAGAACGCAAGCCACCGTTATACAAGTGAGCAGGTCAAAAAGATGATCGAGCGTCAAAAGGAAAAATACGGTTGGGAGTTCTTGTTTATCGGAGCAAACATAGATGCCGTTGAAACTGCTGCGCGCTACGGCATCAGCCGTGACAGAGCCGTAAACTATAACGCAGACAAGGAAGGAACGCATGTAGTGTATGGAACAGTTGCAGAAGCTGTATGCAACGTCAGAGCAAACACACCTCTCAGCGCGGAATGGAGCAAAGAAATTAACGATGATTATATGCGCAGAAGAAGAAAAAATAATTAAAAGATATAGATGTAGAGTACGCCTTTTTGAGGCGTGCTCATTTTTATTCTAATTAAATAATTGTTGGTTAGCTATTGAAAAAAGTAAAACGATATGATATAATTGTTAAGTAAGTTTTTAAATATATACATAGATATGACATATGAGGAGAATTTATATATATGAAACTTGGTATCGTTGGTCTTCCTAACGTAGGAAAGAGTACGCTTTTTAACGCTCTTACGAATGCGGGTGCTGAATCCGCAAACTATCCGTTCTGTACAATCGACCCTAACGTAGGTGTGGTTGCAGTTCCGGATAAGCGTCTTGATAAGCTTGCGGAGATGTATAAACCGGAAAAATTTACTCCCGCTGTAATTGAGTTCGTTGATATTGCAGGACTTGTAAGAGGCGCTTCAAAGGGTGAGGGTCTTGGAAATAAATTTCTTGCTAATATACGCGAGGTTGATGCGATCGTTCACGTTGTTCGTTGTTTTGAAAATAACGATATTGTTCACGTTGAGGGAAACATCGACCCGCTTCGTGACGTTGAAACAATAGATATTGAGTTAATACTTTCCGACCTTGAAATAGTTGAAAGAGCAATTGAGAGAACCGCTAAAGCCGCAAAGAGCGATAAAAAACTGCTTGAAAAGCTTGCAGTTCTTGAAAAAGTTAAAGTTTGTCTTGAAGAAGGAAAGTGCGCACGATCTCTCGGACTTTCCGATGAAGAGATGGCATATATCGAAGAGTCGAGACTTTTAACTCTTAAACCCATAATTTACGTTGCAAACATCTCTGAGGACGAGGTGAGCGGGGATTATGAAAATAATCAGGGATATATTAAGCTTCGTGACCACGCGGCATCCGAGGGTAGTGAAATTATAGCTGTAAGCGCACAAATCGAAGCAGAACTCGCAGAGCTTGAGGGCGAAGAGAAGCTTGGGTTCCTTGCTGACCTTGGAATTGATGAAAGCGGACTTGATAAACTCATAAAATCGGGTTATTCGCTTCTTGGTCTTATAAGCTTCCTTACAGCCGGACCTAAAGAAGTTCGTGCATGGACTATAAAGCGCGGCACTAAGGCTCCAGGTGCGGCAGGAAAAATTCACACAGATTTCGAGAGAGGCTTTATACGTGCCGAGGTAATTTCATTTGACGATCTTTTCCGCGAAGGAGACAGAAACAAGGTTAAAGAAAAGGGACTTCTCAGAAGCGAAGGAAAAGAATACGTAATGAAAGACGGAGATGTAGTTGAATTCTTATTCAATGTGTAAGAATTATCTTCTCGGGATAAAAAACAGCCGTTCTTTCCATGTAAAAGTTTAACGTTTCCTTTGACATAACAATTCTTTTGCTTGAAAATATAATATTTTCGGCAGATTCAATTTTATACGTAAACTTATAATCGGCAGAGCCGCTTTCATGGCGTCCGAATATTATCGTATCACTTATTGCGATAGTTTCGAGCGCCATGTTTTTTGTTTCACTGTCAAGCGCATATAAGTTTAGATACGAATATAGCTTTCCGTATGAATAAATTGTCAGAATATTTGTCTTTTTTTCACCGATTTCACTGTTATATAAAGGATATACCGCATGATTACCGACTTTTATTGAATCATTACTCTGATATAAGTACAATGAAGTACGGTACTTTAAATTTTCATTTGCTATATCGTTAAATATTTGTTCTTCGGTATAGTTTTTCGGAGTTGGAAGATATATTTCTTCAATTAAAGTCGATTTAAGCAGAGTTTTGATGTTTTCCTCAAGTTTGTGCGAATAATGAGTAAATACGTATTTATCGATTCGCGTAAGTTTGCTGTCTGTAATATTCCTGATTGATTCATATGCACTTGGCTTTCCGTAATCTGAAATTTCTACTACACATAAATCACCTCTGTCTTTTAAAATTATCTGTTCGCTGTTATCGCTGCAATAATATGTAATATTTGATTTGTTTTCGTTTGTATATGTAAGTACGGAAGATAGAGCAAATATGCAGCATAAAAGTGCAGAAAGAGCGGTTATTGCAAATTTTTTATGTTTTATTTTTAAGACGAAAAAACCAAAGAAGAGGAAAGTAAAAATTATTGAAGAAATTTCAATAATCCTAAAATTTGTTGACGTATATACCCACTCAATATCAGATATTAGACCCGCAAAGTAAATTATAAACTTTCCGATAGGATTTAGTATTATTTTTATTGGAACATAAGTTCCTAAAAACAATAAAGCGGTACCTATGTAAAGGAATATTTCAACTATAAACGAGAATATAAGAGTTGTAATGGGTGCCGCGAGTGATATACCGTTAAATCGATTTATACATATAGCAAAGGTAGCAGAAATCGAGAAAAGCGACGCAAGAAGAGAAGTTTTAAGCCATTTCAAAAAGGATTGTTTTGAATATTTTTCATTTTGGTATTCGCTCATAACCACTATACCGAGGGTTGCGAATGCCGATAGCCAAAGAGATAGGTCGTAAACTGCATACGGCTGTAAAATACATATAACAGAAACAGCAATACATAGTGATGTTAACGAGTCTTTCGTTCCTGCTAACAGATAGAGAAGTGAAGATATTATAAGCATAATACCGGCTCTAGTAACAGACACGGAAAAACCCGTTATTGCCATGTAAAATGCAGTGAAAACAATTGTAATTACCGTTGCGAGTTTCTTGTTAAGCTTTAAAAATTGCAAAAATCTTGAAAGTCCTATTGCAAGTATTGCAAGATGCATTCCGCTTAGTGCAAGTATATGGGAAATACCTATTCTTGAAAAATCAAGCTGCAGACCTTTTGGAAGCATCGTTCTGTCTCCGAGCAAAAGAGCGCACAAAAGTCCGCCAACATCTTCATTTGAGGTATAAACTATTTTTCGGCATATTTTATCTCTAAACTGACTGATTCTATATTCAATAGGATATTTTCCGACATTTATAAGCGAAAAATCTGAAATTTTGGTCACAATTCCGGATATACCTTTCGATGCATAATAGCTTTCCATATCAAAGCTTGAATCTTCGCTTTTCAGAGATTCAATTTTTCCTTTTATACAAACCTTGCTTCCGACCGAAAATCCGTAATAGCGGTCAGATTCGATATATGCTTTAATTTTATAATTTGACAAATAATCGCCATTTATGTTATCGGTTTTGATTATAATGCCTTTTTGATAGGTATAGTTTTCAATTTCTGTTATAGTTCCAACCAAAGTTGCTTCTTCGGCATACCTTTTATACGCTTTGAACCAAGCATCGAAATATATTGAAGATGCAATTACTGAAAGTATAGCGCAAATAATTACAACTCGCGAAAATACTGGTTTTATGTAGTTTTTTATAGGTTTTATAAAGGTACATATAAAAGATAAAAAAAGACTAATTAAAACAATATTTTTAATCCATAAAATGTCACAAAAGGCAAAAAAGACAAAAGACCCAAGCATAACACACAGTATTAAGCTGAGAGGTCTTTTGTCAAATATATTCATAGCGGTTCCTTAAAATTAAATAAAGTCAGAGCCTTTCGGTATAACGAAGTTGAAAGCGTTTTTAACAACTGAAAAGTCTATTTTTTTTGCTCCTTTGATTTCTCCGTCTATACAAATCGGAACGGGGGTATCAAATTCCATTTTGAAGTGTGTGACCCTTTTGTGATTAATGAGTTTCATTGCCTTGGGATTTTCTAAATAAGTTCCATTTTTGTAGGATTTTACAAGCCTAAAAAATGTAAGACGGGATATTTTATTTATTGCACATATATCGAGAATTCCGTCATCCATTTTGGCTTTTGGAGCGGCGCAGTATCCACCGCCGCAGAATTTTCCGTTGCCTATTGCCGTAAGAGTATAAATTCCTTCCCAAATTTCTCCGTCATCAAACACAAGCCTCATTTTTGTTCCGATTTTGCGGAACAAAACCTTGATTAGACCGAGAGTGTAGGAAAATGAGGGAGTAATGAATTTGTATTTTTTTAGTTTTGCCGCTTCCTTTGCCGCGGAGCAGTCAAAACCGATATTAACCATGTTGACACAGTATGCGTCATTGTATTTTATCATATCAAGTGATGTTGTACACCCGTCAATCTGTGCATCAATACTGTAAAACAGCTCGCGGTTTTTAAAATTACGAACAAAATCATTACCTGAGCCGTAGGGTATAACTCCGAATTCCACGTTAGGATTGCATGGGGAACTGTTAACTATTTCGTTTAACGTTCCGTCTCCGCCTATACATATAAATCTTTGCCTTTCCTGAGAAATACGCACCATTGAACACACGTATTCAGTCGCGTCACCGGGGCACGTAGTATAGTATATATGATAGCTAAGCTGCCTTTTTTTGCAAGCAGCCTTTATAATTTCTTCCATGTTCTTTTGCTTACGCGGTCTTCCGGATTTCGGATTAAGTATGAAGTGATAAATCATATTAAAATTTCCTCCGGTAAAACATTCGACATACAAATCTATTATACCACAAAAGACAAGCTTTTGTCAAGTAATTATCAATCTAAACTCAAAATACGTAAAGTGAGGTTTACTTGCGTTTTGACTGATACGCGCGTATCATTTCATAATATGCTTCTGCTGCCTGCTCTGTTTTGTTTGTTCCGAATTGATAATATTTCTTACCTATAAGGTCCTTTGGAAGATAGTCCTGCTTAACATAATCATTCTCGTAATCGTGAGGATATATGTAACCTTTAAAATCAGGGCTTTTGAGGTGCGTTGGAATCTCCGTACCAAATCCTTTATCTATATCCTCTTTTGCTAAATGGTATGCCATATACGTTGTGTTTGATTTTGGAGACGTTGCAAGGATACAAGCGGCATTTGATAATGGAATGACAGCTTCAGGCATTCCGACGGCTTTTGCGCTTTCAACGCATGCGTAAGTTATTACCGATGCAAGCGGATATGCAGCGCCTATATCCTCGTTTGCGATAACGAGAAGGCGTCTGCAAGCCGAAAGAATATCTCCTGAAGCAAGAATTTTAGCAAGATAGAATACTGCCGCATCCGGATCAGAGCCACGGATCGATTTTTGGAGACAGGATAGCAGATTGTAATGAGTATCGCCGTCTTTGTCAAAATGTCCAGCCATAGAAGGAGAAAGCTCCTTAAGAATATCTTCCGAAATTTCATTATCAGAAACGTAGAATGCATTTTCAAGAAGACCGATACTCATTCGAACATCACCACCGCAGGATGAGGCAATCGCACGCAAAATGTTATCATCGGCAATTTTATTAACAGAGAAATCCTGGTTCAGAATTTCAAGTGCTCGTCTGAGAGTTGGAATACAGTCGTTTGCCGAAACGGATTTAAATTCAAAGGTTGAAGAACGAGACAGTAGTGCATTGTATACGTAATAATAAGGATTTTCCGTTGTTGAAGCAATCAGCGTTATTTTTCCGTTTTCCATAAACTCTAGCAAAGATTGCTGCTGTTTTTTGTTGAAATACTGTATTTCATCAAGATAAAGAAGTGTTCCGTTATCAGAAAACATATTATCGGTCGACGAGATAACGTCTTTTATATCTGAAATCGAAGCGGTTGTAGCATTGAGCTTATGAAGTTGCATGGTTGAAATAGAAGCGATAATATTAGCAACTGTAGTTTTTCCTGTACCAGGCGGTCCGTAGAAAATCATATTAGGGATTCTTCCGCCCTCAACTAACTTTCGTATAATTCCGTTTTTTGAAACAAGATGTGTTTGACCTGCTATTTCATCAAAATTCGTGGGGCGCATTCTATCCGCCAAAGGCTTTTGTGTCATTATTAACTCCATTAAAATTAAGATATTGTAGATGCTGACGGTCTGATATGATTTTCGAGGGCGGTTTTCAGCTCCTTATGCTCCTCGAATTCAAGATACGGGTCTGATGCCGTAATTTCTTTTGCCGCAACGAATGCTTTTGAAAACAACTCGGTATCGTCGCATAGTTTTGCGAGCTTAAACTCAAATCCGCCGCTTTGTCGCATACTGTCATCAGATACCGAAGCGAAAAAGTCACCCGGCCCGCGTAAAATGAGGTCCTTTTCAGCGATTTCATATCCGTCATATGTTGTGCGCATGATTTCAAGACGCGCTTTTGCTTTTTCAGTGTTCAAATCGGAAACAAGAACACAATACGATTTTCTGCTTCCGCGTCCGACTCTGCCTCTTAACTGATGAAGCTGCGACAGTCCGAAGCGGTCTGCGTTTTCGATAATCATAAGGGACGCGTTAGGAACGTTAACTCCCACTTCGATAACGGTTGTGGATACGAGAATGTCAATTTTTCCCGAGCTGAATTCTTTCATTATTTCATCTTTTTCAGATGGCTTCATCTTGCCGTGAAGACATTTGATTTTTAAATTTGCAAGACGTTTTTGCAAATCGACTGTGTAATCTGCCACGTTTTTTAAGGGAGATGAATTGTTTTTAATCGTTTTCTGAGCTTTTAATGAAAGCGGTGTATAGAAATCTTCTTCCTCGTCGGCTGCCTCGATTGCTGGGCAGACTATATAGCATTGTCCGCCTCCGAGAATCTGTTTTGAAATAAAGGAATCAAGACGTTCGCGGTAGCTTTCATCAACAACAAACGTGTCTACCTTCATTCTCCCTTTTGGCATTTCTGTAATTCTTGATATGTCTAAATCACCGTACATTGTTAGAGCAAGAGTTCGCGGAATTGGCGTTGCGCTCATAACGAGCATATGCGCCGCCGAGGATTTGTTTTTTAAATCAGCGCGTTGCGCGACTCCGAATCGGTGTTGCTCGTCGGTAATAACAAGTCCGAGATTTTTAAAATTAACTTTGTCGGAAATCAAAGAATGAGTACCTATAACTATATTAATTTCTCCGTTTTCAAGTAAAGAATATATTCTTTTCTTTTCTTTTTGCGAGGTTGCCCCAAGGAGAATCTCGGTTTTAATTCCAAGACTTGAAAGAAGCGAGGAAACATCATTATAATGCTGTCTTGCAAGTATTTCAGTTGGTGCCATAAGTGCCGTTTGGTATCCGCTCTTTACAGCGATAAACATAGCAATGACAGCGCATATTGTTTTACCCGAGCCCACGTCACCTATGATGATTCTTGCCATGGGAGAAATTTTTCCGCTTTTATCCTTAATAACCATATCTCTATATATATCATTAACTGCGTTTTTTTGAGAATTTGTGAGCTCATACGGCAAAAGCGATAAAAGAGGGGTGAGATCGCACGGATTAAAAGTAATTCCGTTTGCAATTTTTTTATAGTGCGAAGAAATTGAAATACCAAGGCCGAAAATGAAAATTTCATCAAACGCAAGTCTCTCTATTGATTTCATTAGCGCGGATTGGTTTTCCGGAAAATGTATATTCCTCAGTGCGTATGAAAGAACGGGAAGGGAATTCTTGATTCGGATATCATCATCAAGCGGATCTATGATATCAGATAAAGCTTCATTAATAGCTATGCGTGTAATTTTATTTATAAAATTAGAGGAAATTCCCTCAGTTAATGGATATATTGGAACGAGTGTAGGAAGCTCCTCACCATCTACAATCGGCTCATATATGGGATTCGTCAGTTGAATCCGCCTCTTTGATAAGGTTGGCTTTCCGTAAAATCTGAAGGTCGTACCTATGTGAAATATATCTTTTACGTATAAGCTATTAAAAAAAACGATTTCACATGAGCCGCTATCGTCAAAAGCTCGGAATTTTGAAATAGTAAGTCCTCGTTTCAGAGTTGAGGATTTTACCTCTGTCGCAACTGTCAGTATCAGGGATTGCGGGCGGTCAGGTTCAGCTCTGGAAATCAGCTTAACGTCACCTCGGTTTTCGTAAGCACGGGGAAAAAGATAGATCAAATCCCTGAGTGTGTAAATACCGAGCTTATTCAGTTGTTTCTGCCGCGTCGCACCAACACCGGATATTTCACCGACAGAGCTGTCTTTATTTAATCTCTTCATTTTTCCTCCGTACATATTTCTTTAATTATATTGTACAACATTATCCTGATGATTTCAATAATTAAATTCAAATTATTTTTTATGAAGTTCGGTTTGTTTACAGATATTTAATATATTTTTGATAAATTTTCTTTACAAAATATTTTAGTTGTGCTATAATAATATTAATTTTGTATTTTATATTGAATTTCGGAGACAAAAATGCAACTTGTTTTGAAAAAAAGCTCGCTTTATAAAAAAATAATCACATCGCTGTCTGTTTTAACTGCATCATGCGTTTTTGGATGCATTCTTTTAGGATATATTTTTCTTCCTATGGCAGCGGCACTCTACGCTGCGTTGTTGATATACGAGAACAAATCAAAAAGGGTAATGAGCTATGTTTTACCTGTAGTAATGTATTTAGTGAATTTGGTTCTCAGGGATTTCAGTTTTTATTCTCTTGAAGCTGTAGCGTACGTAGTCATCGGAGTCATTATTTATTTGTGCTGTACCAAAAATGTTTCAAAGGGAGAAACTGTTTTCTGGACGACGCTTTCGCTTTCCGTCTTGCTCGTTTTTTCGGCAATTTTTATTGCGTTTGAAACGTTGGGATCTTTTGGCATAACTCCGCTTGAGCAGT
Organism: Eubacteriales bacterium; assembly: GCA_045532675.1. GTDB lineage: Bacteria > Bacillota > Clostridia > Oscillospirales > CAG-272 > UBA1740. The sequence goes on from JAZSGJ010000018.1 coordinate 24,160, forward strand.
TTTTCTCGAATCTTTTTTTGTCATATAAGTCGTTTTTTGTAGACACTCTTATCTCCGTAGGCATGGTGAACAAAGAAGGAATATATTTCTTTGCGTATAATCCGTCAGAGGCCGAAATGCTTTTTCATGAAATTGTAATTCTTCTTATCCCTCTTCTGATACTTGTTGCATTTGCACTTTCAGGAATCACCTTTAAAATTTTTCAGGCTGTTATCAGAAAAAATTCGGGAGAAGACTGTGAGATAAATTCATGGAATTTTAAAACGTCGAATCTGATTGCATATTTCTACGTTGCTGTTGCAATTCTGACGATGTTTATCTCAGGAAACGGAATATTTGAAATTTCAATTGTCAGCATTAACACTGTGTTTTCTGCAGTTTTTGCATATATCGGAGTTTCATTCATTTATTCTTTGCTGACCGTAAAAGGAAAAAGTCCGTTTTTCGCTATCACACTCATAATTGTTTTGTGTCTTGTTTTTTCTTCTTTTGCTATACAGCTTCTTTCATTCGTTGGCGTTTATTTTAATATATTTTCTAACAAGGTTTCGCGCGGAAAGGTCGGTTAATTATGTCAGAAAAAAAATATAAGCAAATTAATTTCAGAGTTCCGTATGCTTCGCGTTTTGAATTAGCGCTTTGCGCGGCGCTCGCATGTTTTCATTTAGCGGCACTTGCCATTTTGTGTGAGTTTTTAAAAACGTCTGCGGTATTTTCCGCCATATTTGTAACCTTGGCTTATCTTATAGAGGTGGCGATTATAAGCTTAAAGCATCAGGCAAAGCAAAAAATAATGCCTAATAAAAATATTCTTGCGCTTCTTGATGAGCAGAGCAGCATTGTTATGAAAAATGCTCTTTCTCCTGTAATTGCCGTTGATATTTACGGAACTATACTATGGTACAACGATTCAATGCGAGCAATTATTCAATCGGAAGACACGATGGTCGGTCAGAATATAGAAAAGATATTTTCGGGCGAATTTGACTCCGATAGCTTCTCCGACATGACTGTTACGGTAAACGAACGGCTTTATAAAGCCGAAGGCTTTAAATTAAGCGATGCCGGAAGGGGTATATACGTAGCGATGCTTTCGGATATAACCGCACTCAGCGAAGCGGAGAAGAGGTATACTGACGAGAGAGTTGCCGTTGCTTATATTGCAATAGATAACGTAGAGGACGTTTTACAATACGTACATGAAAAATCCCGTGATGCCGTCGGTGTGGTTGACGCTAAGCTTAAAAAGTGGGCAGATTCGGTCAACGGTATTATAAAATTGTACGATAACGATAAATACGTTATGTTTTTTGATTCAAAGTATCTTGACGAATGTATAAATGATAGATTTGAAATTCTTGATACTATAAGAGACACAAGAGTCGGAGACAGCATTTCACTTACCGTTTCAATCGGTGTTTCCCGTATTAAAGGATCACTTAAGGACAGAGAGCTTGCTGCAAAGGACGCTATTGACATGGCGCTTCAGCGCGGAGGCGACCAAGCTGTTTATAAGACCGAAACCACAACCGAATATTACGGCGGAAAAACAAAAGCTGTTTACAAGCGTTCAAACGTTCGCTCAAGAACATTTACGGCGCATCTATCCTCTCTTATGTCAAGAGCGGATAACGTAATCATTATGGGACACAGATACGGTGATTTTGATTCGTTCGGTGCTTCGGTCGGAGTAGCGAGGCTCTGTATGTTTTGCGGAGTAAAAACGAATATTGCGATTGATATGCGCGATAAAAACCTCGAGCCTTGCATAAAAATGATGCAAGAAACAGATATATATTCACAGATGTTCGTCGATAATGCAGAGGGACTTGATCTTATAGGACCGGATACTCTTATTGTGCTTGTTGACCACAATATGCTTGAAAGAGCTCAGTTTCCCGATATCGCAAAAAAAGTCGACAGAGTAGCTGTTATCGACCATCACAGAAAGATCGATAAGATGCCCGATACAGTAAAGCTTTCTTATATCGAGCCTTCTGCGTCGAGCGCTTGTGAAATCGTTGCGGAGATGCTTGAAAATGAAATAAGCTCCCAGAATCTTCTTAAAGAGGTTGCGGATATGCTTCTTGCGGGAATTTTGCTTGATACAAAGCAGTTTACGAGAAATACGGGAACGCGTACCTTTGGCGCGGCTCAGTATCTTCGCGGTGCGGGAGCACGTCCTACTTACGTATATAATCTGTTCAAAACGACGGCTGACGATCTTTCTAAGGAAGCTCGCTTCCATACATCAATTACCACCTATAAAAATAATATTGCAATTTCAGCATGTGACGGTGATACCGATGAAAGCTACAGAATAATAGCATCAAAGGCGGCTGATAAAATGCTTACCCTCAGAGGAATTGAAGCAGCGTTTACTGTCGTGCGCATAGGCGATCAGGTTCACATATCGGGAAGATCAAACGGAAAAATAAATGTTCAGCTTATACTTGAAAAGCTTCACGGCGGCGGACATTTTGACGTTGCGGGAGCTCAGGTTGTTTCCGAATCGGTAACTGAGGTTCTTGAAAGCTTAAAATCCAGCATAGACGATTATCTAGAACAGTAATAAGGAGACATATATATGAAAGTAATTTTACTTTGTGACATTAAAGGACAGGGAAAAAAGGATCAGATAGTTGAAGTATCCGACGGCTACGCGCGCAATTTTCTTTTTCCTCAAAAAAAGGCTATTGCAGCCGATGCAAAAGCAACGAGCGAGCTTAAAAGCAAAGAGGAAGCAAAGCAGTTCCGTATCAGCGAGGACAGAAAGGCGGCTGCGGCTCTTTCCGATAAAATTTCAAAAATAGAGGTTGATTTCGCCGTAGGTCACGGACAGGACGGAAGACTTTACGGTTCGGTAACCTCTAAGGATATTGCCGAGGCTTTGTCGAAAAAGCTCGGATGTGACATCGATAAAAGAAAAATTGTTATGAAAGAGAACATAAAGGCATACGGAAACTATGAGGTGGAAATAAAGCTGCTTACAGACATAATCGCGAAATTTGTTGTAAAAGTACACGGCTGAAATTTTCAGGACGGTTAATAATATGGACAATAACAGTATCGTAAGGCAGATGCCCGTCAGCATAGAGGCGGAACAGGCACTGCTTGGCTCTATAATTATAAATCCCGAATGCTTTGACAAGGTTGGCGGAATTATAACGGTCGACGATTTTTATCTTGAAGAGCATAAGCATATATATGCCGCTCTTATGAAGATGTATACTCAAAGCAAAATGATAGATACCGTAACGCTTGTCAATACTCTCGTTGAGGAAGGCGACCGCGATGAAGCCGGTGGAATACAGTATATTTCTCTTATCGCAAACTCTGTTCCATCTGTTTCAAACGTTCGTGATTATGCGAGAATTGTTAAGGATAAGTCTGTTCTGCGCCATCTTATAGGAATATGTGACGATATAAGCACGGACGCCTATGAAGAGGGGGCACCGGTTAAAACGATTGTTGACACTGCAGAGCAAAAAATATTTGATATATCCCACAACAACGAAACTAAGGATTTCAGACATATACGCGATATACTTCAGAACGTATATCAGGAGATTGAGACGCTTGCGGAAACGGGTGGCGCCGTCACAGGAGTTAAAACCGGCTTTTCCGGTCTTGACAGAATGCTTATTCAGATGGGTAAAGGCGACCTCGTTATCGTTGGAGCGCGTCCCGGTATGGGTAAAACCTCGTTCGCTCTTAATATCGCTACGAACGTTGCGAAATTCTCAAAAAAAGCTGTAGCTATATTTTCGCTTGAAATGTCCGGCGAACAGCTCGTAACGCGTCTTTTGTCAAGTGAAGCGCTTGTTGATTCCTCAAGGCTCAGAACGGGGCAGTTAAAAACGGAAGACTGGGATAATATCGCGGGGGTAATTTCAACTTTGTCGGGTTGTGATATTTATATTGACGACACCTCTGCCATAACATCGGCTGAAATGAAGTCAAAGCTTCGCCGAATTCCTAATCTCGGACTTGTTGTTATCGACTATATCGGTCTTATGCAAAGCACGGCGAATACCGATAATCGAGCACAGCAGGTAGGTGAAATTTCGAGAAATTTAAAAATAATGGCAAAGGATTTTGGCATTCCTATCGTTTGCTGCGCTCAGCTTAACCGCGGAACCGAATCACGCGCAGGTGATGCAAAAAAACCTACTCTTGCAGACCTGAGGGATTCGGGTTCGATAGAGCAGGATGCGGATATCGTTCTTTTCCTTTACAGAGACGAATATTATAAGGATATAAGCGGCTCTGACAGTCAGGGCTCGGAGAATTCCGCTAATACGGCTGAGGTTATAATAGCCAAGAACAGACATGGATCGGTAGGCAACGTGAAAATGGGCTGGATAGGTCAGTTCACGAAATTCAGAACGCTTGAGGAAGATATTAAAGGCTGATGACAGTTGACGTTAACAAGCTCTTTGAATCAAGCCGAGGCAGAGAAATTTACAGGGAAGCAATGCTTGCGGTTAAAGAGTTTTCTATGAGCGAAATAATGATCGGCGGCGCTATCGTAGGGTTTTCGGGCGGTGCCGATTCGGTTATGCTTTTATGCTTTTTAAAAAAAATCTATGAAAAAAACAAAAGCGCAAAAATTATCGCAGTTCACGTAAATCATATGATAAGAGGTCAGGAAGCCGATAGAGACGAGGCTTTTTCCCGTGAATTTTGTGAAGCTCTCGGAATTGAATTCGTAGCGTTGAAATATGATGTTCCAAGCGAGGCAAAGAAGCTGTCGCGCGGGCTCGAAGAGGTTGCACGGGATATAAGATATAAAGCTTTTCAGAATATATTGCAGGGCAGAAATGATGTTTCCTGCATTGCAATTGCACATAACGCAACCGATAATCTCGAAACGGCTTTGTTTAATATGATGCGTGGCGCAGGTACTCGCGGAGCATCCGGAATTACTCCTGTTCGCGATAATATTGTCAGGCCATTGATTTACGTTCCAAAACGCGACATCGTTGCGGCTCTTGAAGAAAATTTGATTCCGTACGTAGTTGACAGCACTAATGCAGAGACCGATTACAAAAGAAACTATATCCGCGGTGAAATTTTGCCAAAGCTCTTTTATCTTACCGAAAATCCCGAAGCGCAGTTTAAAAAGCTTTCCTCGGCGCTGAGAGCCGACGGTGATTATCTTGACGGTGTTTGCGATAACTTTCTTAAAGTACACGGATACGAATTTGTTCCGACGTCCGCTCTTGTTAATCTGCATCCTGCCATTCTTGCGCGTGTTCTTATAAAAATGGCGAAATTTGGCGGTGCATGCGGCTGCGAAGCAACACATATTAATAAAGTATCAGAGCTTTTATCAAAGGATTTTACGCTTGATATTCCGGGAGGAGTCAGCTTTATTTCCGAGGGCGGTAGATTAAGAGTAGGAAAGCCGTCTAAACGCGAGCTGATAAGTTATGAATTAAAAATAAAAAAGGGAATTAACGAAATTCCCATAATAAATAAAGCGGTTATTATCTCCGATGAGCCGTTTGATAATTTTTCTTCAAAAGTTTACAAAATTTCAATACAACGTCCAATTGACTTTGATATAATTAATGGCGAGTTGTTTGTACGCGAGAAGCGCGACGGCGACTGTTACGTATACGGCAAAATGACGCACAAGCTCAAAAAGATTTTTAATGATAAGAATATATCGCAGGATGAACGTTCAAAAATACCCATTATATGTGACGGCGGCGGTATACTTTGGGTCCCCGGATTTCCCGTGAGAGACGGGGGAAACAAAAATCCCGAAAGAAAGCTTTTCATAGCCGTAGCGGATAAAGTAAATAATATATAATAAATATGACATAAAGAAAGGCACATGCTAAGTTAATGAAGGTAAATATTAAGAGCATAATAATGCTCGTCGTGATGATACTCGCAATAGTACTCGCGGTCACTTTCTTTACTAATAATATGAAAGAAGACGAAAAGTTTGAGTACAGCGACGTTTTAGAGTTGTTTGACGATGACCTCGTTGCCTACTTTGAGGTTGACGGCAATCTGAACATCAAGCTTCATACTCTTGTTCCAAAAACCGTAAACGGAGAGCCGCAGCTTGATTTGTCCGGAAATCCCGAATACGAAAAGGATGATAAGGGCGCATATAAATACAGGATTTATAAATTCCAGCTTAGCTATACTATTCAGCTTGATGAAATAAATAAAATAGCAAGGGAAAAGTTAGCTTCGGGAAATACTAATCTTAAAAGCTATAACTATCTGGAAGCGGCAGGAACCCCATGGTATCAACTTTACCTTCCTTACATCATTGTTATTCTGTTAACCGTTGGACTCGGCTTTTTCCTCTTGAGGCAGGCTCCCGGCGGCGGAAAAATTAATTCCTTTGCAAAATCAAAAGCAAAGGTCGTAAATAACGACAAGGATGCGGTTAAATTTGCCGACGTTGCGGGCGCGGATGAAGAAAAAGCAGAGCTTGAGGAGGTCGTTGAATTCCTTAAAGCTCCTGCGAAATTCGTTAAGCTCGGTGCGCGTATTCCGCGCGGTGTACTTTTG
>JAZSGJ010000002.1:0-36847 GCA_045532675.1 Eubacteriales bacterium
AGGCGGTTTTCAACTATATCAATGATTCCGATTCCGTTTGCTCCGCCGATCTCGTTGAGCTTGAGGATGATATCCTTTGCACTCATCTTTTCGCCGTCGAGGGCAACCGGAACGCCTTTTTCAAAATCAAGCGTGATATAGGTGGGCTTATCAGGAGCCTGCATGGGTGATACGCCCATTTCAAGAAATCCGGGCTTATCGTAAAGAGGCTCGTTCCATGCGTCTTCAAGATCAAGTCCCTCGTGGGAGAGGTGCCAGAGGTTCTTATCCTTCGAATAGTTGGTTTCACGGTTTATTTTAAGAGGAATATTGTGCGCCTCGGCATAGTCGATTTCTTCCTCGCGGGACTTTATATCCCACTCACGCCAAGGAGCGATAATGTACATGTCGGGCGCAAACGCCTTGATGGCAAGCTCGACACGAACCTGGTCATTTCCTTTTCCGGTGCATCCGTGGCAGATGGCGTCAGCGCCCTCAGCCTTAGCTATTTCAACTATTCTCTTTGCAATAACGGGACGTGCAAATGACGTTCCGAGCATATATTCCTCGTAAAGAGCTCCCGCCTTAACGGTAGGAATGATATAATCGTCTACAAACTCGTCGGTAAGGTCCTCGATATAAAGCTTTGATGCGCCCGTCTTGATTGCCTTTTCTTCAAGACCCTCAAGCTCATCTGCCTGACCTACGTTTCCGGATACGGCGATAACTTCACAGTTATTGTAATTTTCCTTAAGCCACGGAATAATTATCGAGGTATCAAGTCCTCCCGAATAAGCTAATACTACTTTTTTGATGTCTTTCTTTTCCATTTTTATAATCCTCCAAAGATTTAGGCGTAGCGCCTTTTATTTAACTACGCTGATATTGTACCACTAATTGAATAAATATGCAATAGTTTTTTGAAAAATATTTATTTCTAGCACAATGCACGAGCGATATATACATTTAAAATACATTTTTGTGAATATTTTGTGCAATTTTATGCGTATTTTGTGCATATATGCGCATAAATATCCAATAATGCTGCTGATTTCAACTCAGCACCGTCGCAGATTATATATGATTTTTATAAATTTCATAAACGCTTCTCTACCGCTCGGTGTGTTTTTATGTAAACTCCGTCACATTAAACTCGCTGGTCATGTGGTTTACCTAACTGTAACCCACGAACCTACCGTTTATGAAAAGATAGAAACAGGAATCAACGCCCTCAAAGTTTAACGTTACATCCTTGCCGCTTATATCAGTTTCGGAAAAAGAGAATATATGTTAAAGTTTTAAATCAGAATATTATGCGTTTCTGAGACTGACCTCTGCGCTTATGAGCTCCTCACGCACCCCATCCTCTTTTATAACCGAAAGAGCGCCGGATTCGGTTATCGAATCGACTACGGCAAAAAAGCTCTCCCCCGTGAAACGTCTGATCTCGACCCTCTTGCCGAGAACAGTTGAGCGCTTACGGTATTCATTCATATAATCCCCGCATTCCGTGAAAAATTCGTTTATAATTCTTGCAGCGAGAAGATTTATATCCGGAATAGTACCGGTTGCTTCCTCAATCGAAGTTGCGATTTTTGAAAGCTCCTCCGAAAAGGCTCTGTTTTTTAGATTTATTCCTATACCGCAAACAAGATAAGAAAGTCCGCCCCCATCCGTGTCAAACTCACCTTCGGTAAGAATACCCGCTAGCTTTTTACCGTTAACAAAAATATCGTTTACCCATTTTATACCCACGGAAATATCGCACAAGGATTCAACGGCACGGCACACCTTAACTGAGACTTCGGAAGTAACGGCAGTTACGTCAGCTGAGCTTGAATTCGGCTTGAACAGAAAGCTTATATAAAGCCCCGCGCAACGCTCCGAATCAAACGACCTGCCGCGTCTTCCTCTGCCTGCATACTGTCCCTCGGCAATAAATACGCAAGGCAACCCGTCGAAGCCGCTTATGGCATAATCACGTGCGCGTGTATTCGTAGAATCAGTCATACCGTAAAGAAACAGCCTGTCTTCTTGTAAACAATTATTTGCAACATTTTGAAGTATTCTTTTGCGTGAAAGAACGGTGAGAATATCAGTGGTTTTTTGCATAACTAAGCCCCTCTGTTCTTTTAGTATATTTTATCATAATCAATATTGAAAGTCAATCGCTTTTGTATAAAAAGCAGAAATATAAAGTATAAAACGGCACAAATAACAACAAACTAAAGGAAAGTACTTTCAAGAGGAATAATATGGATTTTTTATCTTTAAATTACAGCGAAAACATCTCATATCTTTCGACGCGCCTAAGGGTTAACGAGAGCTTTGACGTTATAGAGCGGCATCTTGAGGTTACAAAACGCGATGTTTGCTTCTTCTATATCGACGGCTTTATAAAGGACGCGGAGATGCTGCGCATAATGCAGTTTATGCTTTCGCAAAAAGAGCTTGGCACAGCCGACGAAATGATACGCAAGCTTCCCTACGTAGAAGTAGAAACGGTAAACGAGACCGACAAATTAGTCCGCGCCGTGCTCTCCGGACAAGCTGCTATACTCACAGAGCCGTTTGGCAAAAGCGCAATACTGATAGATGCGCGCACCTATCCTGCACGTTCAACGGAAGAGCCCGACAGCGACAGAGTTATGCAGGGCTCACACGACGGATTTGTTGAAACGCTTGTCACAAACACCGCTCTTATAAGGCGAAGAATACGCGATGAGCGCTTAACAATGCATCACATTGATATGGGCGGCGCATCGAAAACCGATGTTGTGGTTTGCTATATGCAGGGAATTGCCGATGAAAAGATTGTAAAGGACGTAACCGAAAAGCTTATGCGCGCAAGACCGAAATCGGTCACTCTCGGATTTCAAAGCCTTGCGGAAAGTCTCGTACGTTCGGGGTGGTACAATCCATTCCCTAAAATAAGAACGACCGAGCGTCCCGACACCGCATCGGCGCAACTTCTTGAGGGCAGTGTGCTTGTTATTTGCGATACGTCCCCCCAGGTGATGATACTTCCGACGTCAATATTTCACTACCTCGAACAAACGGATGATTATTATTTTCCGCCGCTTACCGGAACTTATCTACGCATTGTGAGAACGCTTATTCTCATAGTTTCGGTAGTTATTACACCGCTCTGGTATCTTTATCTTGAATATGCCGACAGGCTTCCTGCTGCAATGTCATTTCTGATACCCGACGACCCCGGTGAGATTCCGATAATTCTTCAGCTCTTTTTGGTTGAAGTTGCAATTGACGGCTTGAAAATCGCTTCAATGAATACACCGGATATGCTTTCAAGCTCTCTCTCAATCGTCGGCGCTCTTATCCTCGGCGACTTTGCGGTTGACGTAGGATGGCTCTCATCCGATGTTATACTGTATATGGCTTTCGTTGCAATAGCCAATTTTGCTCAGCAGAATCACGAGCTTGGCTACGCCTTCAAATTTATGCGTGTTATGCTTCTCGCTCTCGTCTTTTTCTTTGGCGTATGGGGCTTTGCCGCAGGAATTATACTGTTCTGTATTTTTGTTGCTACAAACAAAACCGTGTCGGGAAGATACTATCTTTACCCTTTAATTCCCTTTAATTTAAAGGCTATGAAAAAGCTTTTGATCAGAAATAGGAAGCGAGATTTTGAGAACAGATAAAGTCCAAAAAGTTAATTTTTATAAAAAGGTATTGCAAAAACCGGCAAAATGTAGTACAATGTAAAAGAATAATATGCGAAAGGACGGTGAAGCCAAATGGGAAAAAGGCTGAACGAGCATTTTCTTGCAAGCTATATTGCGCTTGATAAGGACTGCTGTGAAAAATTCGGCGTTGCAACAGGCGGCGTTACCGAATATATAAACCGTTTAAACAACGCCCGATTTGCTCCCGGCAGAGAGGATGCATTGCCAAGGCTTGTCCGATACAGAAATATCAGAAACAAAATGGCGCATGAAATCGGCTCCCTTCGAAGAGCGAGCGAGGTGACCAAATCCGATATTTCCTGGCTTAAAAAATTTGACAGGGATATTATAAGGCGAAAGGACCCGATATCCGCATATCTCAAAAGGGCTCGCCGTTACGCAAGACGGCGCAGAATCAAAAAGTATCTTACGATTGGCGCTGCCGCGCTTGCGGTTGTTTTAGGCGTAATAGTATTTTTCCTGATAAAATCCTAAGGAGAGCATATTCCATGCTTGCAAATTATCACACCCACACTTATAGATGCCTTCACGCATCCGGGGCTGACGAAGAATATGTGCAAAAAGCGATAGCCGAGGGTCTAAAAATCCTCGGCTTTTCTGACCATGCCCCATACATTTATCCGAAAGGCTATATTTCATATTATAAAATGACACCCGACGGGGCGGACGAATATTTTTCATCCATAAGCGCTCTCAAAGAAAAGTACAAAGATAAAATCACGATACATATAGGCTATGAAGCCGAGTACTACCCTGCCCTCTGGCAAGAAACGCTGAAATTATGGGAAAGCAAAAACATACCGGAATATTTGATTCTCGGTCAGCATTATATAAGAGAGGAATATCCTATAGAAAATAGCGTTCACAGTGCCGAGAGCGGAGAAGATAAAATCAATCTGAAAATCTATGCCGACACGGTAATTGAAGCTATTGCAACGGGTAAATTCACTTATATTGCGCATCCCGACGTTTTAAGCTATTGTGGAGACGATCTCGATTATTACAGAGAACAGATGACGAGAATTATAAAAGCGGCAAAAGCAGCAAGCCTGCCACTTGAGATAAACCTTCTCGGACTTCGTTATAAGAGAAATTATCCAACGCCAAGTTTCTGGGAGCTTGCATCTCAATTCAGCCCCGAGGTTATACTCGGATGCGACGCGCACGAGCCGGAGCGTGTTGCCGATAAAAACGAAATTACAGAAGCCCTGCGCTTTGCCGATAAATACCGCCTCAACGTTATCGAGGAAGTTAAGCTTATAAATCCGTTTAAGTTACCCCCAAATTCCAAACAACCATAGATGATAAAACTTTTATCACATATGTTTTGCCTTTGGCAAAAAAGCGACAAATTTATACGCCAAAAGGATCTATTAACAAAAGGAACAATAGAAGAATTTGAGGCATTGTTCGAAGGAAAAATTGAACAATGAATAAAATAGTTTTAATATTCACAACGGCAAGCTTAAAAGTATAACCTACGGAAACGGAGGGATTCAGAACAAAAGTGATTTTGGTGAATCTTATGAGGACAATTCTTATCTTAATAGCGAAGTATACAGTAGTAAAAAGCTTGTCACCATCGTAGCTGACGACGATAGAGCCCGTGCCGATTATTACGGCCAATGCGCCTTTTATTGTTATCGTCGCGGACTCTACAAAAATTGTGCTTTGTTCCACGAAACTGCAAAAATCTGCCTCTCACACATCGGCGAGAGGCAGATTTTTTAGCTATTCTTTTTTAAGTTGACTTTAAAGATTCTTGCGAGTATGGGAGCAAGAAATTTAGGGGAATGTATAATAACAATCTTCATAATATGTTTCCTTTTCGGGCGGATGCGGAATATCCTCTCCGCCTGTTATCATATTATGCATTCCTTTGTTTTTTGCCACCCGAAAGATATATGAGAAGAACGCCAATGTCAGCAGGACTGACTCCGCTGATGCGTGACGCCTGCCCGATGTTCAACGGACGGATTTTGTCAAGCTTCTCAGCAGCCTCAAGTCTCAGACCTAAAATGCTTTTATAGTCGATATCTTGCGCAAGCGCCTTATCTTCAAGTTTTTTCTGCTTCTCCACCTCTGCGAGCTCTCTTTTTATATACCCCTCGTATTTTATGCTTATTTCGGCAGTCGTTTTTACGCCCCTCGGCAGTTCCTGCCTGCCCGTGTCGATTTCTTTCAGCATTTCATAATTGATTTCGGGGCGGCGCAAAAGCTCGGCAAGCTTGATACCCGTCGTCAGCTTTGACGAACCGACCGCTTCAAGCAGCTCGTTTACCTTGTCCGTGGGAGCTATTACGGTTTTTTCGATTCTTTTGATTTCTTCGTTTATCATGCGGCGCTTTTCGGTAAATTTTGAGTATCTTTCTTCGCCAATGAGACCGACTCTGTGTCCTATGTCGGTAAGCCTTAGATCCGCGTTATCCTGTCTTAAAATAAGTCTGTATTCCGAGCGCGAGGTCATGACTCTGTACGGCTCTCTCGTTCCTTTGGTCACAAGGTCGTCGATAAGCATACCGATATACGATGAAGAGCGGGAAAGAATCATAGGATCCTCCTCGCCCTTAACGGCAAGAGCCGCGTTTATTCCGGCAACAAGCCCCTGCGCCGCCGCTTCCTCGTATCCCGACGTGCCGTTAAACTGACCCGCGCCGTAAAGACCGCATACGCTTTTAAATTCAAGCGTAGGATACATCTGCGTTGGCTCGGCAAGATCGTACTCAATTGCGTAAGCATAACGCATTATTTCGGCATTCTCAAACCCATCAAGAGATTTAAGCATCTCATGCTGAACGTCCGTCGGCATCGACGTTGAAAAGCCTTGAATATACATCTCGTCTGTATCCATTCCGCAGGGCTCAACGAAGAGCTGATGCCTTTCCTTACCTGCAAATCTCACGAGCTTTGTTTCTATCGACGGGCAGTATCTCGGACCCTCTCCGCTTATATTTCCCGAATACATTGCCGAGCGTTCAAGATTGTCAAGTATGGTTTTATGAGTGTTTTTATTCGTATAGACCATATGGCAGGCAACGAGGTTCACTTCGCTTCCCGCACGCTCCTCACTCCTTGCGGAATATGGCGTCGGATATTCCTCACCCTCTTGAATCTCAAGCCTTGAAAAATCAATCGACCTTCTGCTTACTCTTGCGGGAGTACCGGTTTTAAAGCGCATAAGCTCAAGTCCCGCGCGCCGAAGCGAGTCGGACAGTCCCCGCGAGGGCATCATACCGTCAGGACCGCCGTAGTAAACCTTGTCACCGACGAATATCTGGCTTTCAAGAAACGTTCCCGTTGCTATTACGACCTTTTCGGCTTTCCATATCTCGCCAAGATGCGTAACGACTCCGGCAACCTTTTTCTTCCCCCCACCGTCCTCTGTGAGTAGCTCGGTTATTTCAGCTTGAACCAAACGCAGATTTGCTTCATTTTCAAGCGTACGCTTCATTATTTTTTTGTATTCGGCTCTGTCTGCCTGCACCCTTTTGGAATGCACGGCTGCCCCCTTGCCAAGATTAAGAGTTCTTGATTGCAGGGTTGCAAGGTCTGCCGCATATCCCATCTCACCGCCGAGAGCGTCTATTTCAAAAACAAGATGTCCTTTTGCGCTTCCGCCTATCGAGGGGTTGCAGGGCATGTTTCCGACAGCGTCAAGATTTATCGTGAAAAGCACGGTATCAACGCCCATTCTCGCAGATGCGAGGGCTGCCTCTATTCCCGCATGCCCTGCGCCTATTACAGCTACGCGCGTAGTTAATTCTTTCATAAAAATCCTTTGTTAAAAAGTAATTCTGCTTATTCGTGTTATTCTTCCCGATGCCGTGTCAAGCTCAAATATAACTCCGTTTGCTTCACACGCCCCCTCTGCAGCTACGAATTTATGAGGAAGGCGCGTTCTCATTCTTTTCACGACGCACTCGGCATCCATTCCGAGAACGCCCCCCGTCTGACCGCACATACCAACATCGGTTATATATCCGGTACCGCGCGGCAATATTCTCTCGTCTGCCGTCTGAACATGAGTATGCGTACCGAAAATAATACTTATCTTACCGTCGTAAGCATATCCCATAGCCAGCTTTTCTCCGCTCGCCTCAGCGTGAATATCAAGTATAGCAAAATCGTATTTACCCTTAAGGTCGGAAAGAAGTCTGTCTATATAAGTATAAGGAGAATCAAGCACGGGATCCATGTGGACATTGCCCAGAGCATTGATTACGAGAACTCTGTATCCCTGAGCGTCTGCTATAACGTATCCGTGCCCCGGTGCTCCGTCACCGAAATTTATTGGACGGAGTATAGCTCCGTTATCGTCAAGATAGGTATATACCGCTTTATTCCGAAGAGTATGGTTTCCGCCGCTTATAACGTCGGCTCCCGCTCTGAGGAGCATGTCGGCAAGGTCAGCGGATATTCCCGTCACAAATGACGCGTTCTCACCGTTTACAACACAAAAGTCAATTTTGTTATTTTCTCTTATCTTCCAAAGATTTTTCTTCAGATGCTCTATTCCCTGCGGACTTACGACGTCTCCGATAACAAGTATGTTCACAAAAATTCTCTTTTCTACTTTAATAAATTTATTAATTGCGTTTATTAATAAAAAGGGCGATGCCGAAACACGCCCTTTTGTTCTGCCGTTATTTCGGCATTATGTTCATCATTACTTCGCGTAATCGATTATTCTGTTTTCGCGGATTACGCTAACCTTGATCTGTCCCGGATAATCAAGCTCGTTCTCGATTTTCTTTGCGATATCACGCGCAAGAATCTTCATCTTGTCGTCATCAACGATTTCGGGCTTAACCATTATGCGGACCTCGCGTCCTGCCTGAATTGCAAAGGTCTTATCAATCCCGTCAAATCCGCCTGCAACCTCTTCAAGCTTCTGAAGACGCTTGATGTAATTTTCAACATCCTCTCTGCGTGCGCCCGGACGTGCAGCGCTGATTGCGTCAGCCGCCTGAACGATAAATGCAATCGCAGTTTTGGGATCAACGTCATTATGGTGCGACTCAATTGCGTGAATAACGTCCTTATTCTCGCGGTATTTGTTGGCGATTTCAACACCAAGCTCAATATGAGAGCCCTCAGCCTCGGCGGTAACAGCCTTACCGATATCATGAAGCAAACCTGCTCTTTTAGCAAGTGAAACGTCAACACCCATCTCGTCAGCCATAACACCGGCAAGCATAGAAACCTCTATTGAATGGCGAAGAGCGTTCTGTCCGTACGAAGTACGGTATTTCATTCTTCCAAGAAGCTTTATAAGCTCGGGATGAAGTCCGTGAACACCCGTTTCAAATACAGCCTTTTCGCCCGCCTGCTTTATAGCTATATCTACGTCACGGCGCGCTTTATCAACCATCTCCTCAATTCTTGCGGGATGGATTCTTCCGTCCGCAACGAGCTTTTCAAGCGCGATTCTCGCAATCTCACGTCTGACGGGATCAAAGCCGGAGACGGTAATTACGTCAGGCGTATCGTCTATTATAAGCTCAACGCCCGTAAGGTTTTCAATAGTACGAATATTTCTTCCTTCTCTTCCGATTATGCGGCCCTTCATTTCGTCACTCGGAATCTGAACGACCGATATAGCCACCTCACTTACGTGGTCTGCCGCGAACCTCTGAATAGCGAGAGAAAGTATGTCTCGGGCCTTTGTATCAGCCTCATCCTTAAACTTCTCCTCATACTCTGCAATTTTAAGTGCCGTCTCGTGTTGAAGCTCACTGTCAAGCTTTGCAACGAGTTCTGCCTTTGCCTCCTCCTTGGAAAGCCCCGCGTTTTTCTCAAGCACGGCTATCTGCGCGCTGAGGGTAGCCTCCACCTTTTCCTTAAGAGCAGAAACCTCCGCATGCTTTTCCGTAAGATTGGCATCCTTCTTTTCAAGAGTCTCAAGCTTTGCATCAAGCGTTTCCTCTTTCTGAGTAACACGTCTTTCAAGTCTTGAAACTTCCTTGCGGCGCTCCTTTATATCGAAGTCCGCTTCTTTTTTCATTTGGAATATTTCTTCTTTTGCGGAAATTATAGATTCCTTCTTTGCACTTTCGGCATTCTTTATAGCATCTTCAAGAATATGACGCGCCTGCTCTTCTGCCGAACCGATCTTCTTTTCCGCAATAGATTTACGAATAAAAAATCCTGCCGCCCCGCCGATTGCGACACCTGCGACAATTCCAATCATCAAAGATAATACGTGCATTTACACCTCCTTCTGATTACATTTATTTGCTGTAATCTATATAGATAAATATTATTTTTTAATATGACGGTTTCATTTCGATTGTGCAACACGAAAACAAGCCCACTCATACAGATATATTATATATTATTTTGTAGACAATGTCAATACCAAAACAAGTTTGATTTGTAAATTTTATTTAGCGTATTTTATTAACATTTTTAGCACTTGTACCGCCTTTTGGCTAAATATTAACAAAAAGTTCATATATTTTTACGTGTAAACTATTGACACGGTGGGAAAAAAGGATTATATTATAGATGTCAATATTAGCACTCTGGTTAATCAAGTGCTAAATTTTACAGAAAGAGGTGAGTTATTGGAAGATTCAAGGCTTTCCGCAAGAAAAAAACTAATACTAAAAGCAATCGTCGACGCCCATATCAATAACGGTGAACCGATCGGCTCAAAGTATCTTTCACAGGATGCTTTGATTTCCTGCTCCCCCGCAACGATAAGAAACGAGATGGCAGAGCTGGAAAGCATGGGCTATCTTGTTCAGCCGCACACCTCAGCAGGAAGAATACCTTCGGAGCTTGGGTACAGATTTTACGTCGACACCCTTGTCCGTCAGTACAGCGAGACAAAATCGGAAATTGAAGAGATAAATGAAAAATTAAGATATAAGCTTACAGAGATGGATGAAATCCTTGAGGAAGCGTCAAGACTTGCCGCATCCTTCACCGACTACACAGGCATTGCATTCAAATCCGGCGCAGGAAACGTCCGCATATCGAAATTTGACAGCGTTTACCTCTCGCCAAGGGATTTCCTGCTTGTCATGATGTTTTCGGGAGATATAGTCAAGGCAAAGCCGATTCATCTATCCTTCTCGATTACAGAGTCTGACCTTAAGAGATTTACCGAGGCGGCTAACATTTATCTTGTGAACACCTCGAGTGACGGAATAAGCATGCCTATCATCGTCAAGCTTGAAACGATAATGGGCGCAGCAAGCGCGATGGTTCACCCCGCAGTCAAAATCATTTACGAAACCATGAATGAGCTTGACACGGCCGATATACGCCTTGACGGAATCAACAAGCTTCTTAAATATCCCGAATACTCTGATACCGAGAAGCTAAGAAACCTGCTCGGCGTGCTTGAGGAAAAGGATAAGCTGCTTGACGTAATATCGTCACACACCACAAACGATGACGGAATAAACGTCTACATCGGAACAGAAAACGATTCTGACGCAATGAGCAACACCGCGTTGATCTTCAAAAACGTTAACGTTGGCGGAAAGCGCTTGGCGGTTGGCGTTATCGGACCTAAAAGAATGAACTATTCAAAAGTAATCGGTATGATAAACCAGCTTGCATCGGGAATTGACAGAATATTCAGTGACGAGCAACTGAGTGATGACGAAAAGAAAGGTAAGTACTAATGGAAGAAATAAAAACCGAAGAAATAAATGAGGCTTCCGAGCAGGAAGCTGTTCCCGGAGAAAAGAAAAAGGAAAAAAAGGCTTCAAAGAAGGACACCGAAAAGGCTCTTCTTGAAGAAATAGAAGCACTAAAAAACGAAATCAAGGAAAAAGACGACAGACACTTAAGGATGGCTGCCGAATACGACAATTTCAGACGCCGTTCAAGAGAAGAAAAGGACGCCACCTATGACATTGCAATGTCCGAGACGGTATCGGAATTTCTTCAGGTTGTTGACAACCTCGAAAGAGCCGCGCTTTACGACGATGCGCTTAAAGTAAAAGAAGGACTGGTAATGATAGCAAAATCGGTTGAAAGCGTATTTTCAAAGCTTGGAATTGAGGAGGTTGGCAAGATCGGCGACAAATTCGACCCCAATCTTCACAACGCTGTTATGCACATAGATGACGAAAGTTTTGGAGAAAATGAAATTGTAGAGGTATTCCAAAAGGGATACAAAAAAGGTTCTAAAATCATCAGATTTGCAATGGTTAAAACCGCAAACTGACACGTTAAATTCGGTAATAAAAATTTATAATATATTTTGGAGGAAAAGAAAATGGGAAAAATTATTGGTATTGATTTAGGTACAACAAACTCCTGCGTTGCAGTTTTTGAAGGCGGTGAGCCTATCGTTATAACTAACCCCGAAGGAGCGAGAACAACGCCTTCCGTTGTTGCTTTTACAAAGGACGGAGAAAGACTTGTCGGTCAGGTTGCAAAGCGCCAAGCTGTTACAAACCCCGACAAAACCATCAGCTCTATCAAAAGAGATATGGGCTCCGACACAAAGGTTTCGATCGACGGAAAGCAGTATACGCCTCAGGAAATTTCCGCAATGATTCTTCAGAAGCTTAAGGCTGACGCCGAAGCGTATCTCGGAGCGAAGGTTACCGATGCGGTAATCACAGTTCCCGCTTACTTCACCGACGCGCAGCGCCAGGCAACAAAAGACGCAGGTAAAATCGCAGGCCTTGAGGTTAAGAGAATTATCAACGAGCCTACCGCCGCTGCTCTTGCATACGGTATGGACAAAGAAGAGTCACAGAAGATAATGGTATTCGACCTTGGCGGCGGTACGTTCGACGTATCTCTTCTCGATATATCCGACGGAGTTTTCGAGGTTCTTGCAACTGCAGGTAACAACAGACTCGGCGGCGACGACTTTGACGACAGAATAGTAAACTGGATGGCTGATACCTTCGCTAAGGAAAACGGCGGTATTGACCTTCGTAAAGACAAGATGGCTCACCAAAGACTTAAGGATGCCGCAGAAAAGGCAAAAATTGAGCTTTCCGGCGTTATGTCATCCAACATCTCGCTTCCCTTCATCACAGCTGACGCATCAGGCCCCAAGCACTTTGAAGCAACTCTTACAAGAGCAAAGTTCGACGAGCTTACACACGACCTTGTAGAAGCTACGATGATCCCCACCAAAAAGGCTCTTTCGGATGCAGGTCTTTCCGCATCTGAGGTTTCAAAGGTTCTTCTTGTCGGCGGTTCAACGAGAATCCCCGCAGTTCAGGAAGCAGTTAAAAAGTTCATGGGCAAGGAGCCCTTCAAGGGTATTAACCCCGATGAGTGCGTAGCCATCGGCGCGGCTATTCAGGGCGGTGTTCTTGGCGGTGACGTAAAGGACGTTCTTCTTCTTGACGTTACTCCCCTTTCACTTGGTATTGAAACTCTTGGCGGAGTATTCAACAAGATAATCGAGCGCAACACAACCATCCCCGTTAAAAAGAGCCAGGTATATTCTACCGCGGCAGACGGTCAGACCTCTGTTGAAATTCACGTTCTTCAAGGTGAGCGCGAAATGGCATCAGGCAATGCAACTCTCGGAAGATTCATTCTTGACGGTATTCCCGCAGCACCGAGAGGAGTTCCTCAGATTGAGGTTACCTTCGATATTGACGCAAACGGTATAGTTAACGTTACCGCATGCGACAAGGGTACCGGCAAGGAGCAGCACATCACAATCACATCCTCTACAAACATGTCTAAAGAAGATATCGAGAAAGCTGTTCACGAGGCTGAGAAGTTTGCTGAAGAGGATAAAAAGCAGAAGGAAGCAGTTGAAGTTAAGAACCAGGCTGAAAACGCAATATTCCAGATTGAAAAGAGCATGAGTGAGCTTGGCGACAAGATTACCGACGACGATAAGGCTCCGGTTAATTCGGCTATTGAAAAGCTTAAAGAAACCGTCAAGGGTGGCGACACCGAAGCAATCAAGGCTGATACCGATGCTCTTCAGAAGGCATTCTATCCTATCGCAGAAAAAATATACAAAGAGCAGGCGGCTCAGGGTCAGGCAGGCGCAGAGGGCGCATCGCAGGACGGAGACGGAAACGTTTACGGCACAGATTTCGAGGATAAAACCTAACCCGTGTAAAAATTAAAAATTTCCCGAGGGCAGTTTTGTCCTCGGGAATGATATGTAAATTGACAAAAAGGTAAAATTATGGCAGAAAATAAGCGTGATTACTATGAAGTGCTTGGCGTTTCTAAAGGCGCCTCGGATGACGAGATAAAAAAAGCCTATAGAGTTCTTGCCAAAAAATATCACCCGGATATGAATCCCGGTGACAAGGAAGCCGAAGCAAAATTCAAGGAAGCAAACGAAGCCTACGACGTGCTTTCCAATTCTGAAAAAAGAGCAAAATACGACCAATTCGGTCACGCTGCATTTGACCCATCGATGGGTGGCGGCGGCTCAGGCTTTGGCGGATTCGGTGGCTTTAGCGGTGGAGATTTTGATTTTGGAGACATATTCTCATCCTTCTTTGGCGGTGGCGGCTCTTCGCGTTCCTCGCGCAATGCTCCTATTGAGGGCGATGACGTTATGGCGCGCATCACCATTACCTTTGACGAGGCGGTTTTCGGCTGCAAAAAGGAAATAAGCTTTGCAAGAATCGAAGCCTGCCCCGATTGCGGTGCATCGGGCGCTGCTAAGGGTACGAAGGCTGAAACCTGTGGGACATGCCACGGAACAGGACGTGTAACCGTTCAACAGCAAACAATGCTCGGATACATGCAGACACAGCGTACATGCTCTAATTGCCGCGGCACCGGAAAGATTATAAAGACCCCGTGTAAAAACTGCAACGGTAAGGGTTACATTAAGGTAAACAAAAAACTCGAGGTTACAATCCCTGCCGGAATTGACTCAATGCAAAGAATAATTCTTCGCGGTCAGGGCTCGGCGGGCAGAAACGGCGGAAGCGCAGGTGACCTTATTATAGAAGTAAGAGTCAAGGAAGATAAGTTCTTCACCAGAGAAAGAAACAACGTATATTGCGAAATTCCGATTTCGTTTGCAGAAGCAGCTCTCGGTGCTGAAATCGACATTCCGACTCTTGGCGGCAAGACCGAAAAATATCAGATTCCCGAAGGAACTCAAACCGGCACAAGCTTTACTTTAAAAGGTAAAGGAATACAGGATATAAACACAAAGCGCAAGGGCGATTTGATTATCACAGTCCTAGTCGAAACGCCAAAAAACCTGACAAACGAGCAGAAAAAGCTGCTTACTGAATTCTCTAAATCACTCAAAGAAAGTAACACGGGTAAGCGCGAAAGCTTTTTCAAAAAGCTTTTCAACAAATAAATCAGACTAAATAATAAAAGGTATAATCGTAGAAATACGGCTATACCTTTTTATTAATACCCTGCCTTGACTTATCGCAAATCTTATGCTATAATCGATTTATATTGTAAACATACGGAACAACCAAGCTATATTCTTTTTAAGGCTCTCACATATCGGTTGAATATATTCACGACAAAAATAAAACTAAGGAGCAGCTCATTTTAACCTGAACTGCCTCTTAATTTTGTATTTTTCATAATAGTTTATCGTTATATTTTCAAAAAGCCTTTATTTTCAATTAGTTTATGCTCGGTTCATACTTTTATTATATACTGTCATATATCAATCACGTATATTTCTATAAGGAACAAATCAATATGACTAACAAAAAAACATTATCAAAAAAAGCTGCTGTCAAACTAAACTTTCAAACATTGTTTTGGCTATTCTTCTTTGGAAGCATAATCGGTTTTGTTTTTGAAGGTTTTTGGCAGATACTTAAAAAGGGGAATTGGGAAAACCACTCCGCCTCAATACTTGGTCCATTCTGTATTATATACGGTATAGCGGCAATGATTCTGTACGCAATATCAAAGCCGCTTGAAAACAAAAACATATTTCTTCTGTTTTTTGTTTTTGCAATCTTAGGTTCAGCGCTAGAGTTCTTTGCAAGTCTATTTCAAGAGCTTGTATTTGGCTCTGTTTCTTGGAATTATAAAAAACAGTTTTTAAATATTGTCGGAAGAATAAGTCTCAAAATGACGGTTATTTGGGGACTTCTCGGCGTAGCCTTTATTAAAATCTTCTACCCCATGTTCACCTTGCTTTTTTCAAAAATGCAGAGCACCGTTTGGACGTTCACTTGTATCATTCTGACCGTATTTATGGTTGTAAATCTTCTTTTAACTTCAATTGCGGTGCTTCGTTGGGGAGAGCGCATCAAAGACAACTCACCCGCGTCAAACAGCGTTGAAGAATTTTTTGACGAGCACTATGATAATGACAGAATGACATACATATTTACTAATATGAAATTCAAAGAATCAACCAAGTCATAAAAATCAGACGGCAAACAAAACCGCAAATTGTCATTGATAAGCAAAAGATGCGTCAAAGTTTCGGAGCGTTGTCATTATATAAAATTACTTTTAATCTATCGTCATATCAAGCTTGAAGCGAAGAATTTTGCGCAGAGTGTTCTTCGGGAACTCCTCGTCACGAACCTTAAGAACTCCGATTTTCTTATAAGGCACAGCAGTGCGGTTATAATCGTCAACGAACTTCTGGAAGTACGCCTTTTTATCTTCAACTCCGTTTTTCGAAAGAAGCTCACTGTCTGGATAAATTTCGGCTACAATCGAATTGTGCTCCATTCCGCGCTTCGACTGACCCTCGTAAACGATTATATCAATAACTCCGGGAACGGCAACAAATTCATTCTCTATTTCTTCGGGATATACGTTCTTTCCGTTAGAAAGCATTATACGGTTCTTTTTTCTACCCGTTATCGCAATAGTACCCTTGGCAGCGAACTTTCCGTAATCTCCGGTTTTAAAGAAGCCTTCTTCATCAAACGCGTCACGCGTTGCCTCTTCATCCTTGAAATAACCGAGCATAACGTTCGGTCCTTTTACGCAAATTTCACCCTCGCCATCCTCGTTTGGATCTGCGATTTTAACCGTATCTATATCAAGGGGATTACCTACCGTTCCGTGAACGATATTTCTCGAACGGTTAACGGCGATTATTGGCGCGCATTCTGTGATTCCGTATCCGTTAAGAGTGTCAATTCCTATACCGTTAAAGAATTTAATAATTTCCGCATTGATAGGCGCACCGCCCGAAATAACCATTTTGATTTCTCCGCCAAGAGCCTCTCTTAGCGAAGCGAAAAGCTTTTTGCGCAGGTCAATACCTATTTTGCAAAGAAAACCTGATATTTTCATCATAACCGAGACAAGCTTTTCTTTGCCCTGGTCCTTTATGCCCGCCTGCATTTTGCGGTACAAGGTCTCGAGATAGAGAGGAACCAAAACAAGATGCTCCGGCTTCTGCTCCTTAAATTCCTTTACTACATATTTAAGTCCCGCGGAGATGTAAATTTCCGTTCCTATCATCATATGACCGACGAACATAACGCTTGAGCCATAGGTGTGATGAGGAGGAAGAACTCCGACGGTTTTCTTTCCAAAATCAATATAAGGTATTACGTCGGACATATCAGAAAGAACTGCATTCTGGGAAAGCATAACGCCTTTTCCCTTTCCTGTCGTTCCTGATGTGAAAACGAGAAGCGCAAGTCCCATTACGTCAATTTCGGCGTTGAAATACGCATCCGGATTTTCTTCAAACTTTATCTTTCCCGACTCGGTGAGTGCGTCAATCGTTTCGCCCACCTCGCCCGACAGATATACCGTGCTTAATATATTGCATTTTTCTGAGATTACGTCTGCCTTTTCTTTTAAATCTCCGTCTATAAACAGATACTCGGCATCAGCTCTCAAAACAGTCTCGGCAAGGTCATCAGCATGCCAATCTCTATCAAGCGGAACGACTACGGCGCCCATCGAAAGAAGAGAAAAATACATTTTTACAAACGAATATGAGAATTTGCCGATAAGCGCGCAATGCTTTCCCGCAAGTCCTCTCGAAAGCCATTCGGACGCAAGTGCTCTAACCTCGTCTCTTATCTGAACAAAAGAAACCTTGACGGTTTCCTTGTCGTGGGGATTAAGCTTGAAGGAATAAGCGGTGCTTTCCCCGTACATTTCAGCCGCGCGTTCAACAAGGTCACGCATGTTTTTGAATTCTTGTTTTTCATGTAATATATGTTTTTTCATAGCTTTTCCATTTCTTTTTTGGTTTTATAACATGATACATTCTAACATATTATGCTTATTTTGTCAAGATATATCCAAAAATTAGCGTAACAAATTACCTTAAATGACAAATATTTCATTGCTTTTGTACTTTTTTAGATACTTCACCAAAAAACAACGCATCGTTTGATTGCCGATGCGTTGTTTTATATTTTTCCTTTTAGCTTTTGGGATACAATTCCCGATAAGATACCGACGGCAATTCCCGCAACCACGCCCGAGATTATAAGGGGCGGAAGGTAGGATGAAATCCCTGCGTTCTCCATAACTATGCACGCGCAGACTATCTGCCCCGCGTTGTGAAAAACTCCGCCCGCAACGCTTACGCCGATTACGGAGAAAATACGGACTTTTATCAAAAACAGCATAACGGCAAATGATAGGGCAGCTCCGCAAAAGCTATACATAAGACTCGCGAATGAACCGAACAGAAGAGACGACAAAATCACTCTGATAAAGGAAACGCATCCTGCTTCCCTCCATCCATACGTGTAAAGCAAAAACACCGTTACAATATTTGAAAGCCCTATCTTCACACCGGGAACAGCCACAAACGGCGGTATCTGGGATTCGACGAAAGAAAGAATCATGGCAAGAGCCACGGCAAGCGACAGCGAGGTTAGTTTTTTTACGTTCATTTACTCACCCTCCTGCGCCCCGCGGCTCTTAATTAATTTATAAAAATACCGTCATCACCTATAACTTCAATCATAACTCTGTTTGGCAGGCAAACTATACGCTCTCCCGAAAGAGATATTTTCCCTTGATTTATACAAAGTCCGTCTGGACAGTCTGCATCTTTTATAAATGCCTTGCCGTCCGAAATAATTAACAGATTTGTTCCTCCGTTAAGAAGGTACTCCCCGTCCTCTGAAAGAGAATACTCGCAAACAAGCTCTCCGCCAACCGTAACTTTAACACACGCCCCCTCTTCTCTGCCGGATTCGATTATTAAAAACGCAAAAATTCCGAGCGACAGTAAAACGGTAATGAGAAGCAAGTCTTTTATTATTTTTTTATTCAAAGTGGGCTCCGCAAATGAAGTTACCCTCGTGTATGCATTTAACAGGGCAAACCTCACGGCACGCGCCGCAATCTATACACTTTTCATAATCGATTGACGCAAGATTATCCTTGACCACGATAGCTCCCGTGGGACATGTTCTCTCGCACTTTCCGCAAGCTATACATCCGTTCTTACAGAACTGACGCACCTGAGCGCCTTTATAGTGATTATTGCAGGTTACCGCTACACGGGCTGTATCTCTTATAAGATGAATAATGCTGTTCGGGCACTCCTTGACGCACATTCCGCAGCCTATGCATTTTCTCGGGTCAATAGTAGCTATGCCCTTATCGCTAATGCAAATAGCATCTCGTGGGCAGACCTTTATACAGTCACCGTATCCAAGACAGGCAAAATTACAGAAGTTATCACCGGAATAATTCATATTCGCGGCTTTACAGGTTTTAGGTCCGTTGTAATCGTACTTTTTCTCCTCGGGCAAGCAAAGACCGTTGCAAGCAACGTAAGCAACCTGCTCAACAACGTCATCAACCGAAACGCCCATTATAGAGGCAAGCTCGGCTGCCGTTCCGTCACCGCCGGGGATGCAAAGATTTGTTTTATCGGTTTTTCCTTCGGAAAGTGCTTTTGCATACGCGTCACATCCCGAAAAACCGCAAGCTCCGCAGTTCGCACCGGGAAGAACATCTCTGAGCGCGAGCGCCCTCTCGTCTTCTTTTACTCCAAAGAATGCAGTAGCAACGGTTAAAAGTAGAGCACAAAGAACACCCGCCGCAAGAAGAACTATAACAGGAATTAAAATTTCCATACCGTGTCCTCCTTAAGCAAGAAGATTTTCAACGATTCCGCTGAAACCGAAGAAAGCAAGAGAAACAATTGATGCAGCAACAAGAGTTACAGGGAGACCCTTTATGCACTCGGGCGAAGGGCAGTTTTCGATTCTCGACCTCACTCCAGCGAAAAGCACCATTGCAAGAAGGAAACCAAGTCCTACTCCGAGAGAGGAGAACATAGACTCAATAAAGTTATAGCCGTCGGTTATGTTATTAATCGTTACACCGAGCACAGCACAGTTCGTCGTTATAAGCGGAAGATATACTCCAAGCGACTTATACAGAGCAGGTATAAATTTTTTAAGCACTGTCTCAACAAATTGAACGAGAGCCGCAATAACAAGTATGAATACTATAGTCTGAAGATATCCAAGTCCGAATCTGTCAAGAACAAAGGCTTGAATAGGCCAGGTTACAGCGGTTGCGCAAAGCATTACGAAAATTACAGCAATGCCCATACCGCTTGCCTGATTAAATCTTTTCGAAACTCCAAGGAAAGGACAGATACCAAGGAAACGTTGAAGAACGTAGTTGTTTATCAAAACTCCGCCCATCAGAATTAAGATTAATTCTTTCATTAAATTTTGTCCTCCTTTTCTGAACTGTTCGCGGCTATTTCTATGCTTTCGCTGCAGGAAACCTTTCCGCAAAGAGATGCGGACGGGCAGCCCTCGCAAGAGAAGTTTTTGCGTTTTCCTTCACCCTTTTTGGGTCCTATTTTATTTACTATGGCAATAAGAATACCGAAAACGAGGAATCCGCCGGGTGCCTGAACAAAAATCGGAATTTTGTAGTTTGAAAGGAAAGGAATTTCAAATCCCGCGAAACTACCCGCGCCGAGAATCTCACGTATCGTTGCCATTGCAACGAGCGCGATAAGAAAGCCGAGGCCCATTCCCGCTCCGTCAAGAGCAGAATCAACTACTCCGTTCTTTCGCGCAAACATCTCCGCTCTTCCGAGAATAATGCAGTTAACAACTATAAGGGCAAGATAAACTCCCATCATATCGTAAAGACTTGGCAGATAAGCGTGCATTACCATCTGAACAACTGTTACGAATGCAGCAATTATAACTATATAACAAGGAATACGAACTTCATCGGGAATCACTTTACGAAGCGCTGATATAGCAACATTTGAGCAAATAAGAACTATTGTTGCTGCAATACCCATACTAAACGCGTTAATAACGTTTCCGGTCTGAGCAAGCGTAGGACAGGTACCGAGAATAAGCACCAATACCGGGTTCTCAGCTATAAGTCCCTTGAGAAAAACCGCAAGTTTACTGTTTTTCATTTAAGCGCCCTCCTCTTTTTGTAAATGATTATCATTGCCGCCGCGGAGACAGCCGCAAGAGAAAGAATTACAATTCCAAGAACTCTTGCAATCGGGAAATCCTTCGGAATATACGGAAATGCATCAATAATCGCATTTTTAAAATCCCGTGACGTGTAGGTTGCGCTTGTAACAAGCTCAACGTCACCAATTGTTTTTTCGGTTTTTCCAACGAAGCCCTCGGCAAAATCACCGGGTTCAACTCCGTGGCCAACCGTCCAGATAAGAAGATCTACGTCTTTTATAGTGCCAAGCGTGTCAAAATAAACCATACCTTCGGTAGCAACGGCAACGTATTCTCCCGGAGTCACAATATATGCAACGTATCCTTTTCCGCTCGTTTCTTTATAGAGCTTTTTCAAGGTTTCGGGAGCGTCTGCGGGAATTTCGAGTTCAACAAATCCCTTTGAATTGGGAACGATCCTGTCTGCAAGCTCAAGTATTTTCTTTTCAGTTCTGTCTATAAGCTTGGTTACAACCTCAACGGCATCGCTGACAGCCGCGCGGAAATCTCCGGCTGTTACGGTAGCCTCGGAAACAAGTTCAACTCCCTCTACACTCCAATTATCCTTACCCACGAATTTATCGGCAAATCCCTCTGCCGAAACGCTGTGACCGACAATCCATGTAAGGTGATTGATATTCTCAATATCTCCGTCCATATTCATGTGTATAAGACCTTCGTTTGCAACGGGAACGTACTGACCCGCCGTTACAACGTAGGCAACGTATCCCTTGCCGCTCGTTTCTCTGTAGAGACGCTTAAGCGTTTCCGGTTTGTTATAGGAAGGCGTTACGTCCTCAAATCCTTCCGACCCCGATACAAGCGCTTTGGCAAGCGCAATTATCTCTTCATCCGTCTTAGGTAAAGTTTCGGGAGTTGCGCCTGCGCTTTGGTCCCCGTCGTTATCAGGAACCGAAACAGTTCCGCCCATAACTGCATTGACCGCATCAATTACGGCGCCCTTTATCGCTGTTGATGAAACCGTCGCTCCTGTGAAAAGCTCAACGTCAGCAACTTTGTCTGAAGCCACTCCTTCAAAATTTTTCGGATAGTCCTTCATGCCCGGCTTACCGTGGCTTTCGGATTCCTTTGTTACTACGGCTTTAGTAACATTTCCTTCTGTATCAACACCTACTGTAACCGATATATCACCGGCATACCCTTTTACAGTAAGCGTTACGACGTGACCCTTCAAAACACCTCCGTCAGTAACCTTATACATTGCATTAACCGATTTCGGTGCGTTCTCCGGAAGTGAGCTTACAGGCTCAAACGTTCCGTCAAGAACCTCTCTTAAAGAATCATAAATCTTTTGCGCCTCCATCTCATCGATGATAGGACTTGTAAACAAATTAACTACTCCGAGAAGTGCGGCAACGATAACACAAATCAAAGTAAGCACCGCAATCGGCATTATATTCTTTTTATTCATGCCCGTTTACCTCCAAGCGCCCTTTTTTGAGTCCATCTCTCAATATAAGGTGAGAGGATATTCATAAACAGTATTGCGAACGAAACTCCCTCGGGATAATTTCCGAAATACCTTATGAAGAAGGTTATGAGACCGCATCCGAATGCAAATATCATTTTTCCCGAACGGGTTATAGGCGTCGTTACGTAATCGGTAGCCATGAATACGGCACCGAAAATTAGTCCGCCGGAAAGAATCTGATAGGTTGCGGTAAAGAAGCTGTTATCTACTATAAGCGAAAGCACAAAAACAGTTCCGACGAATATAAGAGGAATTTCATAGTTTATTACCTTGCGTAAAACAAGATAAATAAATCCGATAACAAGAGCAAGGGTGCAGGTTTCACCTATCGCGCCCCCCCTCATACCAAGCAGCATATCAAGCAGCTCGGGAAGCTCTCCTCCAGCCTTAAGCACCGCAAGCGGAGTTGCACCCGAAACAAGCTCGGGATTATTTGAAAGCTTCGGCACAGCGCCGCCCCCAAGAGTACCGGCAAAGGAGATAAGCAAGAATACTCTCGCAGTAATCGCAGGGTTTGCAAAATTGCAACCAAGACCGCCGAAAAAGCATTTTACTATAATTATTGCGAATACCGATCCGATAACACACTGCCAGATAGGCGCGTTTGCGTGAAGATTAAGTCCGAGAATCATACCCGTAACTATTGCGGAAAAATCTCCTATCGTCTGCTCTCTTTTCGTTATAACGTTAAACAAAAATTCGGAAAGAACAGCCGAAGCAACACAGGTCGCAACAACAGCGAGCGCACGTATGCCGAATATTACGCATCCGGCAATAAGCGCAGGAGTAAGCGCGATTATGACATCAAGCATTATTCTGCTCGTTGTGGCAGACGAACGGATATGCGGGGATGATGATACAGTCAAACGTTTCATTTATTTATCCCCCTTCTTTTCTTTCTGAGCATTAAATTCACGAAGATCCGCTTTGCCGAGTCTGTTGTTTTCAACAAGAGGTCGCTTTGCCGGGCATACGAACGAGCAGCATCCGCATTCTATGCACAGATTAACCTTTGCAATATCAAGGCGCTCTGCTCTGTCAGCGCTGTTTGCAAGTCCCATTGCCTTTGCGAAAACCGTAGGATTAAGGCTCATTGGACACACAGCAACACATCTTCCGCAATGAATACATGCGGATTCCTTCGGATTCTTCGAGTCTTTTTTGTTAAACGCGGTAATTGCGTTATTGTTTTTCATAACGGGAGCATCCAGACTATATATTGCCGAGCCCATCATAGGACCGCCGTAAAGCACCTTTCCGTGCTCTTCGGAAAACCCACCGACGAAATCGATAACGTCTCCGACGCGCGTTCCAATCGGAGCTATAACATTCGCGGGCGACTTAATTGCCGATCCGTCAACCGTGAGACATTTTTCGACAAGCGGCATACCGCTCTCAACGTACTTTGCAATAAACGCAACAGTCGTTACGTTCATTATAAGGATTCCGACGTCAGACGGAAGCTTTCCCTCCGGAACAATTCTTCCCGTGGAGTTGTATATAAGTATTTTTTCTCCGCCTTGAGGATATGTGGACGGGAGAGATTTTATCTCTACCCTGCTGTCCGATGCAAATATCTCCTGCATTTTCTTAATACATTCGGGCTTGTTGTTCTCTATACCGATAATAGCCTTTTTGATTCCGGAAAGCGAAAGAATCAAATCAATTCCGCGGAAAACGTATTCCGCATCGTCTATCATCGTGCGCGTATCGCTCGTTATATAAGGCTCGCACTCAGCGGCATTTATTAAAAAAACGTCTATCGCGTCAACTTTAGAGGGATCAAGCTTCACTGACGTCGGAAAGCCTGCACCGCCAAGTCCTACAAGACCGGATGCTCTTACAGCGTCAGAAAGCTCCTTATAATTCGTTACGGTAGGCGGAGTGATACTTGGATCGGGAGTCATTTCTCCGTCAGATTCAATTATTACAGACTGAGTATTCCTTCCGTTCGCAAGAAGATAGGTGCTGATTTTTTTAACTACACCCGAAACAGAAGAGTGAACGGGCGCGGAAACAAAGCCTCCTGCCTCTCCGATAAGAGTGCCGACATACACCTTATCTCCCGCCTTTACGGTAGGAGTTGCCGGAGCGCCTATATGCTGCGACATAAGAATCTCCACAGATGCCGGTGGATTCATCCTTACAGCGGGCATGGATGCCGTATTTTTCCTGTGAGGAACGTGTGTTCTTCCAATTTTGAATAACGACATATTTGGTCCTTTCAATATTTATACTTTGTACCTAAAACTGTACAACCACTTAACTTTATAAATTATATCACAAAAATAGTTATCTGTCAACAATTGTTAATATATTATCAATTTAGAGTAATATAAACCTATTATATGTCAGCAATCTTCTTTAATTCATTCGTAAAATCAAATTCGTTTTTATTGTTGACAAATACAGAATTTTGTGATATAATACGTTAGAAAATTAAATACTGTTAGACGAAAGCTGCAGAAGAAAATGATCTTTCTGTTTTTAACTGTGGTTTGATAACACTCCGGAGAATCTCACCTCGAGTGAGTGCCGAAGGGGCAAATAGATGTGCTTATACCATCTACCAATCTCTCAGGCAAAAGGACAGAGTTTTTATTAACAATGCTATAGTTTTGCTTTGTTTATTTCACGGGGTGTATTCACCCCGTTTTTTCGTTAAAAGAAAGGACAATATGAACACAATTCAAAAAATAGTTGACACGGTCAACGCTTATTTATCCGACTACATACTTATTTTTCTTCTCGTCGGTGTAGGACTTTATTTTTCAATCCGAACAAAATTCGTGCAGGTTCGCTGCTTTGGCGAGGGAATGAGAAACGTTTTCGGAAATCTTAAACTTAACGGTGAAAAGCAAAAGAACGCTATGTCCTCCTTCCAGGCTCTTGCAACCGCAATCGCCGCGCAGGTCGGCACGGGAAATATAGTCGGTGCGTGCGGCGCGATTTTTATAGGCGGTCCGGGTGCAATATTTTGGATGTGGATAATTGCCTTCTTCGGAATGGCAACAATATACGCAGAAGCATTATTGGCGCAGAAAACCCGTGTGGTTAACGAGGACGGAAGCATAGACGGCGGCCCCGTTTATTATATAAAAGCAGCTTTTAAAGGAAAGACCGGAAAATTCGTTGCAGGTTTTTTTGCCGTAGCGACAACGCTCGCGCTTGGATTTATGGGCTCCATGGTTCAGTCTAATTCCATTGCGACAAATTTTGGCGGAGTATTCAAGGCATTCGGAGCGAATGAAAGTGTTATTTTCGCCGTGACGCTTATTGTGGGTATACTGATAGCCGCATGCGCAGCGTTTATTCTTCTTGGCGGCGTTCAAAGACTTGCTTCGGTGACCGAAAAGGTTGTTCCTGTAATGGCAATTATTTATATATTGGGTTCTTTGCTCGTAATTTTTATAAACATTAAATCAATTCCCGCCGCTTTTGGATTGATTTTTAAATACGCATTCGTTCCTCAGTCAATGCTTGGCGGTGCAACGGGCGCTGCCATAAAAGCAGCAATTAGCCAAGGCGCAAAACGCGGACTGTTTTCCAACGAAGCGGGTATGGGCTCTACACCTCACGCACACGCTCTTGCGAACGTAAGAGAGCCCCACGAGCAAGGAACAGTTGCTATAATAAGCGTCTTTATCGACACTTTTATAGTTTTAACTTTAACAGCCCTTGTCGTTATCTCATCTCTTTATACCACAGGAACAATAAGTCCCGAAAATTACGAAGCACTCAAGGCATCGAGTGAAATTTCCGGCTCCAACATGGCGCAAATTGCTTTCTCAAGCACCTTTGCCAAGCTATTTGGAGAAACCGCGGGTAATATAATCGGCAGTTTGTTTGTTGCGGTTTGTCTTTTATTCTTCGCTTTCTCCACAATCATAAGCTGGAACTATTTCGGAAAGGTCAATTTCGCTTATCTTTTCGGAAAAAAATTCATCCCCGTTTACTCGGTGATTGCCGTTATCTTTGTATTCCTCGGTTCTCTTCTTTCAAACAACCTCGTTTGGTCGCTGACTGATATGTTTAATAATCTTATGGTTATTCCAAACGCTATAACACTCGTTGCTCTTGGCGGACTTGTCGTTTCCATCACTAAGTTAAAAAATAAGGATATGCCAAAAAAATAAAATAAGGGTCTTGCTCAAATCGGCAAGACCCTTATTTCCCGTATACCGTACGCACTTCACCGTCCGGCATTACAAACACAACCGTTATAGCTTTAAAGTTTTCAACAAACTCTCTCGCTTTTTCATATTCCATATTAAAAAGAGCTGTGGAAAGCGCATCCGAAAGAGCGGACGACGCCGATTTTACCGATACAGAGAGATAATAATTTTCCGGCATAAGCGAATCCGCGTCTATAATATGGTGATACCTTACCCCGTTCACCGTGTAAAATCTTTCATATGAGCCGGATGTTACAAGCGCTTCATTTTTCAGATTAAATGTGTGTACGTATGACACGGAAGAAGAGGGAACGGGATTTTTTACACCGGCTGTCCAGCCTTCTCCGTTTGGCTTTTCCCCTATTACTCGAAGATTACCGCCAATGTCAAGCACAAGTCCCGTGTATCCCTCTGCCTCAAGCATAGCCGCTGTCATTTCTACTGCATAGCCCTTTGCAATTGCTCCCACGTCAAGAGATGCTTGCGGGTCAATAATAGAAACTGTTCCTTCCTCTTCATCAATTACAAGATTATTTATATCGGTGCTTTTGTTTGCATTTTCAAGAAGTTCTTTTTCCGGAATGTTTGTTCCCTCTTCACGATATTCATGCCATATTTTTAACACGGAGCCCATGGCAACGTTGACTTTTCCGTTTGTAAGCTCATGCATCTCCTTCGAAAAAAGAAGCATGTTTATTATTTTTCTATCAACCTTCACGGGACCCTGACCCGCTTTTTTATTTACAGTGGCAAGATTTGTTTTCCCGTCGTATTCATTGTATATATCATATAATTCGTGATATTCGCGAAGCAAATTTTCAACCCTGTCGGCAAGCTTATTAAATTTATCCTCGCTCATTCCGGAATAATCGTAAAACACTCCCACCGTATCAAAGCAATCGTAAAAAATACGGTTTTTAGGTTTTATTCTTGAATCAGAACAGGATACAAACGCACATATAACGGTAATAACAGAAAGCGCCGTAGCTAATATCTTAGTTGCTTTTTTCAACTTTACTTATCCTTTCAAAAATTAAAACTTACTGTCTTTTTTTAAGATTTGCTTCATAAAATATACTGCCAACAAAATGAGAGGTTGTATTAATGGGAACAACAGAGATTATTTTTACTGCCTTTGCATTGGCTATGGATGCTTTTGCCGTTGCCATATGTAAGGGGCTTTCAACGCAAAATGTGAGGATAAAGCATATATTTATTACAGGTGCTTGGTTCGGGGGATTTCAGTCTCTAATGCCTTTTGCCGGATATTTGCTTGGCTCATCATTTGAAAAATATATAAGCAATATCGACCACTGGGTAGTCTTTTCTCTGCTTGGCTTGCTTGGCATAAGCATGATAAAGGAGGCATTATCCTCGAATGATGAAAAAGCAAATTCCTCTTTCTCCGTTTCTGCAATGCTCGCAATGGCAATTGCAACAAGTATCGACGCGCTTGCCGTTGGAATAACCTTCGCCATTCTCCCTAGCGTAAATATCCGGGTGGCCATAGGTCTAGTAGGCGCTATAACATTCGTTTTGTCAGCGCTTGGAGTCAAAATAGGTTCGGTATTCGGAGCTAAGCATAAAAAAACAGCGGAATTCCTCGGCGGTATAGTTTTAATTGTCATCGGTGCAAAAATTTTGCTTGAGCATATCGGTATTCTGATTATATAGCTTGGCTTTCTTTTACGGAAACACTCAATGAGTAGAACTTTTTTCTTTTAAAAAATTCCATGCATCCGCATTCTGCGCCAAGGGTAATTTCATCGAAAGAAGAAATACCGGAAAAACCTTCCCCTGCCATCTTTAAGTGAGACTCAAGGTACGTCCACTTTTTCAAAAAGAGTTTCTTTATTTGTGATGAAGTCCCTTCTTCTGACAAAAATTCACTGTACGGTACTTCAAAAATGCAACCGTCACGATAATCAAAATATCTGACGAAAACATCCCTATTTAGTAAAAAATGATCGGATACAAGACCTTTCACTAAAGGCTGCGAATCACCTTTAAGCGCTGTAATTTTATCAAAAAAGCGCTTTGCTACAGCCTCGCATTTTATATCCGCATTTTCCGACTGTACGTCAATCCCAATGTCAAAATTATCATCGCACAGTGCTACGCAAGAAATTTCTCCGTCGTGCGAAACGCTGATATTAGGCAGTGTTTGACTACTATTATTTACAAAATCGGGTGTGGATAAATAAGGTTTGCCTTTATCCGTGTAAAGAATTTGAAGATTTTTCTCATTAAAAATCGATTCACAAAGACTTGCAAGCAAAAGATATGCTCCTAAGCGATTTGCTTTGTCTCTTTCGCTTCTTGTTTTCTCTACACGCCCCCTGGCTTCCTCTGGAATTTTTGATATAACACTGCTATCCGATGGGGAGATTCCGGAGGTGTTTAAAATTCCTACGCAAATCATATCTTCATTTAATTAAAGGGCTCAAATGAGCCCTTATATTTCCATTATTATTGGCAAAATCATAGGTCTTCTCTTAGTTTCTTTGTAAATGAATTTAGAGAGCTCGTCTCTTATAAGACCCTTAATCTGCATCCTGTCATCATATCTTTTCGTAACAACGCGATTTAGAGTTACCTCCGCGACCCTGCGCGCACGCTCAACAAGCCCCTCGGACTCCTTAACGTATACAAAGCCGCGCGATATTATATCAGGCCCCGACACTACGTATCCACCGTTTGTGTCTACCGTTGCGACAACGACAACGAGACCATCCTCAGAAAGAATTTTTCTGTCTCTGAGAACGACGCTGCCGATATCTCCAACACCCGAGCCGTCAACAAGTATTTTACCGGATGGAACAATACCGTTAAACTTTGCTCCCTTTTTGTCTATTTCAAGAATTTTGCCTATTTCGGATATAAAAATATTCTGCGGTGGAATTCCCATGAATTCCGCATTTTCCTTATTTGCAAAAAGGTGACGCTCTTCACCGTGTATCGGCATAAAATACTTTGGCTTAAGAAGTGCTATAAGAAGCTTTATTTCTTCTTTACAGGCGTGACCTGAAACATGCACCTCCTCTACCGAATCGTTTACCACCTTAACACCGTTCTTTATGAGCGCGTTAACGATTTTTCCAACAAGCTTTTCATTTCCTGGAATCGCGCTTGATGAGAGAATTACAACGTCATTCGGTTGTATTTTAACCTTATCGTGCTCTGAAAAAGCAATTCTGTAAAGAGCTGACATTGGCTCTCCCTGACTTCCCGTAGTAATAAGCGTTATCTCTTCCGGTTTGTATTTTTTTATCTCTCCAACATCAATAAGAATACCGTCAGGTAAATTCATATAACCAAGCTCGGCTGCGGCACCGATAACATTTACCATACTTCTTCCTATTACAGCAACCTTTCTGCCGTGCTTTGCGCTTGCATTGATTATCTGCTGTACCCTGTGTATATTGGAAGAAAAAGTGGCTATTATAAGTCTTTTATCCTCATACTGAACAAAAATTCTCTCGAGTGAGCTTCCAACCGTACGCTCTGAAGGAGTATATCCCGTGCGCTCCGCATTGGTTGACTCACAAAGAAGAAGCTGAACACCCGCCTTGCCTATTTCACCGATTCGGGTAAGATCCATCATAAGTCCGTCTATCGGAGAGACGTCAAGCTTAAAGTCACCCGAATGGAAAACCATACCTATCGGAGTTTTAAGCGCAATCGCGCATGCATCTGCTATAGAATGGTTAACGTGAATGAATTCAGCCTTGAAAACACCGAGATTAATAACGTCTCCGGCTTCAACCGTATAAAGATCGGGATCGTATCCCGGATTTATCTCATCAAGTTTACCCTCTATTATACCGAGAGAAAGCCTTGTTCCGTATATTGGTACGTTAATCTGTCTGAGAATATATGGGACACCGCCGATATGATCCTCATGACCGTGCGTTATCATTATTCCCCTTATTTTTTCAGCATTTTTCACAAGATAAGATATATCCGGAATTACAAGATCTATTCCAAGCATATCTTCATCGGGAAAACCCATTCCCGCATCTATTATAACTATATCTTCTCCGTATTCAAATACGGTAATATTTTTTCCTATTTCTCCAAGACCGCCAAGAGACATTATCCGGAGCTTAACATTTTTATCTGTTTTGTTCTTTTCTCTTACCATTTGATTCCTTTCTAATAAGTACTGTCTTCTGCTATGTATAATTTATCACCCAAGGAAAAGCCCGATTATTGCAAATATTGCAAAAGTCACGGCACATCCTATTAAAAAAGAGATAATATACCACCTTACCGAGTATAAGAATCCGCGGGTATTCTGATCGAAATTTTCTTCTATAATTCTATTCGCCTCATCTATCATTTCATTACATGATATTCCCGTTTTTTCAATATCCGATTTCAAAACAAAATATGCTTCATCAAAATGCTTGCTCCCCGTATTTTTCATATATATAACCTTCTTCTGACAGCCCTTCATTTCATTTTCCTTTCTTTTTTGAAAATTATAGACGGACTTTCATTTTATTATTCATTTTATATATAATTTACGCAGAGCATAACTAAGTATTACCGACAGACATTAAGGTCTTTCGGTATTTTTTTATTAGATTTAATTATTTTCTTCCAAAAAGTCTTCCAAATAATCCAACCTTTTTCTCCTGAGAATCCTTTGATTCTTCTTGTTTTTCTTCTTCCTTTTCAACGGTTTCCTTAATAGAAGTGACTACATCCTCTGCGAGTATAACCTTTTCTTCAGGAGCTGCTTCCGATTCTATGGGGGCTGTTACGCTGACCGGCTCTCTCTCTGCGGTCTCTTCCATGGGAATTTCCATAGCTTCCGTTTCTTTAATAACTGACTCTTCTATTTTTTCTTCTATCTCTCGTTTTACTTCCTTTGGAAGTCTCTTTTTCTTCTTCTTTTCGGGAAGTATGACCTCATAATTTTCGTCAAGAAGATCGTCTATTGAAATATTGAAAAGAGCTTTAATTTCAAGGAGCTTTGCTACCTCGGGATAAGATTGACCTGATTCCCATTTGTAAACAGCCTGTCGGGAAACGCCTACCGCGCTTGCAAATTCATCCTGTGTCAGTCCCTTTAATTTTCTGAGCTTTACAATTTTTTCCTTGAATGTCATTTGTTTTCCCTCACTTTATTTTTTGTCTTGTAAGTCTTCGTAATCATCGTTTTCCACATAGCTAATATACGTGGGCGTGTCAATTCTCCAACCGTTTTCCTCTTCTATAAGTCCAACCTTAAGTTCGCGGGTCTGTATTTTTTCATCCCTCTTTACGTCTACCTTAAGAGTGACGTAAACAGTTTCCTTTTTTGAACCTACAACCTCTAATGTGTCAAAATTATAGCTTACCTCATCATTCAAAAGCACAATTGCTTTTGAATAAACCATTATACATTCCGGCTCTTTGTTTTCCGCGTCGCTGTACTTCTGATAATATCTTGCAAAGGCGTATATCCCGTCTCCGTCGGTGAGCGAGGAAAGTACAGTTGAAAAAATGTTTTGGGAATATGCTTCAGAAAAGACTTTTTTAGTTTTTTTCTTAAGATCTTCAACAGTTTCTATTCCGTAATTATAAAGAGAAAACATATCGGCAGGATAATAATATCCGACAGAAAAACTTGCGTCGTCTATATATCCTATTCCTTCTCCCCAAAAAATGCGGTTTAGCTCTGCTGAGCTTCTTATTAATTCTTCGGCTGCAAGCTTCACTTCATTCTCATCATATTTTCTGTTCTTATCACCGC
Source organism: Eubacteriales bacterium (assembly GCA_045532675.1). Taxonomy (GTDB): domain Bacteria; phylum Bacillota; class Clostridia; order Oscillospirales; family CAG-272; genus UBA1740. Next base: position 32,439 of record JAZSGJ010000002.1, read on the forward strand.
ACGATATGAAAGAACAAAGTAAAGCTGCAAGCAAAAGAATAGAAATAATTTTTTTCATCAAATTACTCCTTAATTAAAAGGATTCTTCTTCCGAAGAAAGATTTTCTCTTTCAACCGTTTCTTTTTCAGGTTTCTCAGCAGGGGCGCTTTCGGCAATTTCCTTATCAATAGCTTCGCTCGCCTCTTCGATTTCCTCTGCTTTTTCAAGTCTTGCAACGTTATTTATAAACGAGCCTTCAGAAAGACGCATTACAATAACACCGGTTGCTGTTCTTGAATATACGTTAATACTCGAAACGGATGTTCTTATGATAGTTCCTTCATTTGTAATGAGCATAATATCATCATCATCAGAAACGGTTATTATAGATGCAAGCTTACCTGTTTTTTCAGTTATATTTTGACATGTAACACCCTTACCGCCTCTGTTCTTCATCTGTCTGAAATCAGAGAATGAGGTTCTCTTACCCATACCGTTATCGGTAATGGTAAGAAGAGTCTTTTCTTCATCAACTACGGCAACTCCGACAACGTAATCCTCACCCGTAAGTGTTATACCCTTAACACCGTGAGCCGATCTTCCCATACATCTTACGTTATTTTCATCAAATCTTACCGCAAGGCCGTTTCTCGTCGCGATTATAAGGCTTTCATTTCCCGTCGTGTGTCTTACGAAAATAAGCTCATCGTCCTCGTCAAGATTAATTGCAATCTTACCTCCGCGTCTCTGGTATTCAAAATCCGTAAGAAGTGTTCTCTTTATTACACCCCTCTTAGTTACCATAGTAAGATATTCGCCTTCGTTAAATTCTGCGATAGATATTATTGCGGTTACCTTTTCGCCATTGCCAAGCTCAATAATATTAACAAGATTTGTTCCCTTTGCTGTTCTTGAGGCTTCTGGTATTCTATAAGCCTTTTTGCAGTAGACCCTACCTTTATTAGTAAAGAACAGAAGATGAGAATGGCTGTTAACTACTATAACGTCCTCAACGTAGTCATCTTCCTTAGTAGTCATACCTATAATACCTTTACCGCCTCTGTTCTGAGCAGAATAAACGTCAGCTCTCTGTCTTTTTATGTATCCCGCGTGGCTTACGGTAATAACACAGGTATGTCTTTCTATAAGATCCTCGAGGTCTATTTCCTCTGTTGCTTCAATAAGCTCGGTTCTTCTCTTGTCTCCGAATTTTGACTTGGCTTCAAGAAGCTCTTTTTTAAGAATATCCTTTATCTTATTTTCATCGGCAAGAATCTCCAAAAGATCGCTGATTATAATCTCAAGCTTTGCAATTCTGTCCTCTACTTTTTGTCTTTCAAGTCCTGAAAGCTTACCGAGAGTCATATCAACTATCGCCTGCGCCTGCGCTTCGGAAAGACCGTATCTTTCCATTAAGCTTTCCTTTGCCGCGGGAATTGAATCGCTCTTCTTTATAATTGATATGACCTCGTCGATATTTTCTGTAGCAATCCTATATCCCTCAAGAATATGCTTTTCTCTTTCCGCTTTGTCAAGATCAAATTCGCACCTCTTCTTGATTACGCTTTCCTGGAATCTAATATATTCGTCAAGAACCTGAGGTAAAGAAAGAGTCTTTGGCTCGCCGTTAACTATAACGAGCATATTTACAGAGCAGGTATCCTGAAGCTGAGTATACTTATAAAGCTGGTTAAGAATTACCTCGGCATTTGCGTCGCGTCTGTACTCAACGACAATTCTCATACCGCCCCTGCCGGATTCGTCGCGAAGCGCGGTTATACCCTCTATTTTCTTTTCCTTAACAAGATTTGCCATGCTTTCAATAAGCATAGATTTATTTACCATATAAGGAATTTCGCTGAATATTATTCTCTTATGCTCTTCTTCGATCGTAGCTCGCGCACGTACATATATTTTTCCTCGTCCCGTTTCGTACGCGTCTCTTATACCCTTTGAGCCATATATAATTGCTGAAGTGGGAAAATCGGGTCCCTTTATATACTGTAAAAGCTCGTCTACCTTACATTCTGGATTATCTATTCTGTAAACCGTACCGTCAACAACCTCTGAAAGATTGTGAGGAGGAATATTCGTAGCCATTCCGACGGCGATACCTACCGATCCGTTTACGAGAAGGTTAGGGAATCTTGAAGGAAGAACGACAGGCTCATCCCTCGTGTTATCGAAGTTTCTCGTCATAGGAACGACCTTTTTCTCTATGTCGCTCATCATAAGGTCGGCGATTTTTGCCATTCTTGCTTCTGTATAACGATATGCAGCTGCAGGGTCACCGTCAACGTTACCGAAGTTTCCGTGGCCTTCAACAAGAGGATATCTTAAGGAGAAGCTCTGCGCCATTCTTACCATTGACTGATAAACAGCCGAATCTCCGTGCGGATGATATCTACCGAGCACGTTACCAACGGTAGTAGCCGATTTTCTGAACGGCTTATCATACGTAAGATGATCCTCATACATAGCGTAGAGTATTCTTCTCTGTCCGGGCTTCATACCGTCTCTGACGTCCGGGAGAGCACGGGAGGTTATAACACTCATGGAATATTCTATAAAAGAAGTTTTTACTTCCTTTTCCATATCCCTCATTTCAATTTTCTGGAGAGGAAATTCTATATCGGAAGATTTATAATTATGATCCATTTTTTTATCCTTTTATTTTTTAAATATCGAGGTTTTCAGCAAATTTTGCATTCTGTGATATAAATTCACGTCTAGGCTCAACCATATCTCCCATAAGCACAGAGAACATTTCATCGCATGCAATAGCATCGTTTATATCAACCTTAAGAAGCGTTCTCGTTTCCGGGTCCATAGTAGTTTCCCAAAGCTGCTCGGGGTCCATTTCACCAAGACCCTTATATCTTTCAGCCTCTACACCGTGCCCGCCAAGCTCTTCTATATATTTATCTCTTTCTGCATCTGAGAATGCGTATCTTAACTGCTTTCCTTTATGAACCTTATAAAGAGGCGGCTGAGCAAGATAAATATGACCCTGCTCAATCAAAGGTCTCATATGACGGAAGAAGAAAGTCAAAAGAAGAATTCTTATGTGTGATCCGTCAACGTCGGCATCCGCCATAATTATTATTTTTCCGTATCTTAATTTGTTTATATCAAAATCCTCTCCTATACCGCATCCGAGCGCCTGTATAATAGGAATAAGAGAGGTATTTGAATAAACCTTATCAAGTCTTGATTTTTCTACGTTAAGGACCTTTCCTCTGAGAGGAAGAATTGCCTGAAAACGGCTATCCCTTCCATCCTTTGCAGAACCGCCCGCGGAATCTCCCTCTACAAGATATACCTCTGTAAGTCTTGATTCCTTTTCATTACAGTCTGCAAGCTTTCCGGGTAAAGTTGAAACCTCAAGTACGTTTTTACGTCTCGTTAATTCTCTTGCCTTTCTTGCAGCCTCTCTCGCTCTGTTCGCAGCAAGTGCTTTTTCAAGAATTATTTTTGCTTCCTGAGGATTTTCTTCAAGATATTCTTCAAGCTTCGTTGATACTATTGAATCAACAAGCGTTCTTATCTCACTGTTTCCAAGCTTTGCTTTTGTCTGGCTTTCAAACTGAGCATCGGTAAGCTTTACAGATATTATTGCAACAAGACCCTCTCTAACGTCTTCACCGGAAAGAGTATCGTCTCCTTTTAATATTCCTACCTTTTTTGCATAACTGTTAAATGCTCTTGTAAGAGCGGTTTTAAATCCCGTTTCATGAGTTCCTCCCTCTATCGTAGACATATTGTTTGCAAAGGATATTATAGTTTCATTATAGCTGTCATTATATTGCATTGCAACTTCAGCTATAGATCCATTCTTTTCACCCTTCATGTATATTACGCCGGGATGAACGGGTGTTCCTCTTTTTTCACTGTTGAGATATTCAACGAAGGATATTATTCCTCCCTCGTAATGAAGTATCTCTTCTCTTTCCTGTCCTTCTCTTTTATCTGTGAGTATTATTTTTACACCGGCGTTAAGGAAGGATTGCTCTCTCATTCTTGTAAGAATAGTATTAAAATCAAAAACTGTTTCTTCAAATATAGTCGGATCGGGCTTAAATCTTACGTAAAGACCGTGTTTTTCTCCGCAATCACCCTCACATTTAAAGGGTCTTTTTACCATACCTCTTTCAAAACGCTCTGTATATTTCTTTCCGTCTCTGCAGTTTTCTACCTCTACCCATTCTGAAAGAGCATTAACGACAGAAGCTCCTACACCGTGAAGACCTCCTGCAATTTTATAACCCTCACCGCCGAATTTTCCTCCCGCGTGAAGAACGGTATATACAACCTCAAGAGTAGGAAGTCCGAGTTTTTCGTTCATACCCGAAGGAATACCTCTTCCGTCATCCTCTACCGATACACTGTTATCTTCCCATATAGTAACCTTTATACTGTCACATTCACC